>DASUPQ010000880.1 GCA_036280995.1 Actinomycetota bacterium
CCCTGGCCGTCGTCGTCCTGGCCGGCTGCGTCCCCGGGGCCCGGGTGGAGGCGCCGTCGGACGCGCCCTTGGTCCCGTCGCCGGCCGCCCCGCCAAGCCTCGCCTCCCGGTGCGGGCCCAAGCCGTTCGGGGCCGAGCAGCCGGAGGACGCCTGGAAGCGGTTCGAGGTCACCGCCGCGCAGCTGGAGGTGATCAACCGCCGCCTGTTGCGGGTCCTGTGCGGCCAGGGGCTGTGGCGCAAGGGGGTCGGGTTCGGGGCGGGCTACGACCCGGACCGGGAGACCGAGTTCGTGATGATCCACCCGGGGTTCTCGGGGCTCACGGCCCGCCAGATCCTCGACCGCTTCCTCGGCCGCTAGCCTTGGCTCAGATGAGCCGGTGCGGGATCTCCTTGTCCAGCTGGCCGCGGTAGCCGCGCGGGTCGTCGTGGATGGGCGACTGGTAGGCCTCGCCGATGGTGGCCGCGCCCCACAGCAGCAGCAGGGCGGCGGCGATCAGCCGGACCACCCCCAGGGTCTCCCCCGGCCAGACCAGCAGGGCCAGGACCAGGGCCATCGTCCCCAGGCCGCGGAGCAGGTACAGCCACCAGTGGGGGTTGGTCTTGCGGTCGACGATGGCCCCGACCAGGTCGACCGAGGCGAAGCAGAGCCCGCCCACGACCAGGATGTAGAGCAGCGCGGTCACGGTCACGCCCGGCCAGGCGAGCACGACGACGCCGGCGCCGAGGATGCACAGGCCGGACAGGATCAGCCAGGTGCGGTCGCGGCGGCGGCCGGTGAACGCGTGGACCAGCCGCATCACGCCCCAGCCGACCAGGAACAGGCCCAGTGTCCACTTGACCAGCCGCAGCCCGGCCCCTGGGTTGACGAGCAGGGCGACCCCGCCGATCAGGGCCAGGAACCCGGCCAGCCACAGCGCCCACGCCTGCCCGACCGCCTTGCCGAGCGGAAGCCGGCCCCCGGCCGCCGGCGTTCGTCCTGCCATCTGCCTCACCCCTCGTGCGCTGGCACATCTGGGCGAAGCGTCGCGCAGGCCGGCGGTCCCGTCATCACCCGCCCAGGATGAATTCAGGCGACCGGGTCGCGCTCCAGGGGGCAGCTCATGCAGCGGGGGCCGCCGCGGCCCCGGCCGAGCTCGAACCCGGGGATGGTCAGGACCTCGACCCCGTCGTCGCGCAGGCGCTGGTTGGTGTCGACGTTGCGCTCGTAGGCGACCACCACCCCGGGGGCGACGGCGAGCACGTTGTTGCCGTCGTCCCACTGCTCGCGGGCGGCCAGCATCTCGTTGCCGCCGGTCTCGAAGGTGCGGATGCGGGGCACGTCCAGCACCCGGGCCAGGGTCGCGAACAGCTCGTCCTCGGCCCGGACCTCCAGGTGGCGGCCGGGGCCGGGGGTGACCACGAACGGCCGCATCTGGGTCCGCAGGCCCGGGTAGACGACGAAGGCGTCGTGGTCGACCTGGGTCAGGACGGTGTCCAGGTGCATGTAGGCCCGGACCTTGGGCAGCTCCACCGCGACCAGGGTGTCGAGCACGCCGGCGCCGAACAGCCGCCGGGCCAGTGCCTCCACCCCCTGGTGGGTGGTCCGCTCGCCCATGCCGACGAGCAGGGCCCGATGGCCGATGACCAGGATGTCGCCGCCCTCGACGACCGCCGGGTAGTGGTCGATGCCGTCGCCGCCGTACCAGATGGGGAACTCGGCGCCGGCGAACATGGGGTGGCGCCGGTACACGGTCTCCAGGTGCATGGTCTCGCGCCGCCGCGACGGGAAGGCCATCGGGTTGACCGACACCCCGCCGTACATCCAGGCCGAGGTGTCGCGCATGAACATCTGGTTGGGCAGCGGCGGCAGCACGAACGCGGTCGGGTGGAAGCTGGCCCCGACCAGCCCCTCGGGCCGGAACGGCAGGTCCTCGGGGATGACCCCGCCGATCAGGTAGGTGACCAGGTCGGTGGCGTCGAGCGAGTCGAACCAGGCCCGCAGCTCGGGGGCCAGGCCGGCGCCGAAGCCGTCGACGGTCACGACCCGGTCCAGCAGCTCCTTGCGGCCGCCCTCGTCGGCCAGGGCGGTGGCCAGCAGGTCGGCCAGGAGGAAGACCTCGACCCCGTGGGCATGGAGGGTGTCGGCGAACGCCTGGTGCTCGAGCCGGGCCCGCTCGACCCACATGATCTCGTCGAACAGCATGTCGGCGATGTTGGCCGGGGTGAGGCGGGTCAGCTCCAGGTCCGGGCAGTGGAGCAGGACCTTGCGGAGCCGGCCGATCTCGGAGTCGACCAGGAAGGCGGACATGGCCCGATCTTGACACCGCCGCCGCCTCGGCGCACAACCACATCCACCGCCAAGGGAGGGAGTGCGCATGGCCCGCTACCTCATCGTCGCCCACCAGACGGCCGGAAGCCCGGAGCTCCTGGAACGGGTCAAGGCGCTGGCCGCCGCCGACCCGGCGGCCGAGTTCACCCTGCTCGTCCCGGCCACCCCGACCGGCCACCTGCTCCACAACTGGGAGGAGGGCGAGGCCAGGCAGCTGGCCCGCAAGCGGGCCGCCGAGGCGATGGCCACCCTGGGGGCGGCCGGGATCCCGGTGGCCGCGGCCCGGGTCGGCAGCCACTCGCCCCTGGAGGCGGTCGGCGACGAGCTCCAGGCCCATCCCGGCTACCAGCGGATCGTGCTGTCGACCTTCCCGCCGGGGGTGTCGCGCTGGCTCAAGGGAAACCTGCCGGCGATCCTCGAGCGCCGGTTTCGGGTGCCCGTCGACCACGTAACCTCCCAAGCGAGGTTGCCAAGCTCCAGCTGACAGGAGAGCCGGCCGCCACCCCCCCGGCCTCGTCCTCAGCGTCCGTCCCTGGACGGCCGGGATCAGCCCGGTTCGAGGGCGCGGCAGTGGACGGTGCCGTTGATCGGCGGCTCGGCGGCGGTGCCGATGGCGGGCTCGTTGTGGGTGGCGCCGGGCTGGATCGGCTCCTTGAGGCTGACCGCGCCGACCCCGACCCGCTCGCCGCTGATGTTGAACAGGACGGCCTCGCACTTGTCGGGGCGGCCGGCGCGGGTGCCGGTGTTGGTGACCCGGAACATGAGGCGGACCTGGTTCTGGCTGCCGTCGACGGGGCCGAGCACGGACACGGTGGCCTTGAAGGCCTTGCCCTGGTTGGAGACGAGCTCGATCACGATCGCCGCCGCGGTGAAGGCGAGGATGGCCACGACCATCACGATCAGGCCGGTCGGGCCGAGGATCTCGCGCTTGCGGCGTCCCGGAGGGGGCGGCTGCGGCTGGCTGGTGGCGGGCTGGCTGGACACGGTGCCACCAGGCTAGCAGGCCGGCTACGGGCGGAGGGTCAGCCGTCTCCATACCGGGCGGCTCGCACGCACGGCCCGAACCACCCCTGTCGGTCGAGCAGAATGTTCTTCGCGAACCATGTACAGATCCGGCGCCGGAACGCCAAATCGGGTGCCTGCTCGGCTACCATGGGCGGCCGACGACGACGTCCCGCCCATCCCCCGGGTGCGACGCCGCCCCGGACCGACCCGAGGTGCCAGCCCATGCCCGCCCCACGCACCCTGCTCGACAAGGTCTGGGACCGCCACGTGGTGGCGGAGCCTCCCGGCCTGCCGGCCGTGCTGTACGTCGACCTCCACCTGGTCCACGAGGTGACTTCGCCCCAGGCGTTCGCCGGGCTGGCCGCCCGCGGCCTCAAGGTCCGCCGGCCCGACCTGACCCTGGCCACCGCCGACCACTCGGTGCCGACCTCGGACCGGTCCCTGCCGATCGTCGACGAGCTGGCCCGGGCCCAGGTGGAGCGGCTGGAGCGCAACTGCGCCGCCCACGGCATCCCCCTGCACGGCATGCACAGCCCCCACCAGGGCATCGTCCACGTCATCGGGCCCGAGCTGGGCGCAACCCAGCCGGGCATGACGATCGTCTGCGGCGACTCCCACACCTCCACCCACGGCGCCTTCGGGGCGCTGGCCTTCGGCATCGGCACCAGCGAGGTCGAGCACGTGCTGGCCACCCAGACCCTGCTCCAGCGGCGGCCCAAGTCGTTCGAGGTGCGGGTCGAGGGTCGGCTGGCCCCCGGGCTGACGGCCAAGGACGTGATCCTGGCCCTGCTGGCCAAGATCGGCGTCGGCGGCGGCACCGGGCACGTGTTCGAGTACGGCGGCCCGGCCGTCCGCGCGCTCTCGATGGAGCAGCGGATGACCATCTGCAACATGTCGATCGAGGGCGGGGCCCGGGCGGGCATGGTCGCCCCCGACGACACCACCTTCGAGTACGTGGCCGGCCGGCCGTACGCCCCCCGGGGCGAGGCCTGGGACCGGGCCCTGGCCGACTGGCGCACCCTGCCCGGCGACGACGGCGCCGTCTTCGACCGCACCGTCACCCTGGACGCAGGCCAGCTGGAGCCGATGGTCACCTACGGCACCAACCCGGGCATGGGCCTGCCCATCACCGGCCGGGTGCCCGACCCCACCCACGCCGGCGACCCGGCCGCCCGCCAGGCCCTGTCCAAGGCGCTCGCCTACATGGACCTGCGCCCGGGCGAGCCCCTGCTGGGCCGGCCGGTGGACGTGGTCTTCATCGGCTCCTGCACCAACTCGCGCATCTCCGACCTGCGCCAGGCGGCCGGGCTGCTGCGCGGCCGCAAGGTCGACCCGGGGGTGCGGGTGCTGGTCGTGCCCGGCTCCCAGGACGTCAAGCGCCAGGCCGAGGCCGAGGGCCTGGCCGAGGTGTTCCGGGCCGCCGGGGCCGAGTGGCGCGAGGCCGGCTGCTCGATGTGCCTGGCCATGAACGGCGACCAGCTCGCCCCCGGCCAGTACGCGGTGTCGACCTCCAACCGTAACTTCGAGGGCCGCCAGGGCGCCGGTGGGCGCACCTTCCTGGCCAGCCCCCTGACCGCGGCCGCCTCGGCCCTGGCCGGCCGCATCGCCGACGCCCGCCCGCTGGTCGAGACGGTGGAGGTGTAGCGATGCCGGAGCCGCTGCGGCCGTTCACCAGCACGCTGGTCCCGCTGCTGGTCGACAACGTCGACACCGACCAGATCATCCCGGCCCGGTTCCTCAAGGGGACCAGCAAGGACGGGCTGGGCGAGGGGCTGTTCGCCGACTGGCGCTACGACGGCGACGGCCGGCCCAGGGAGGAGTTCGTGCTCAACCGGCCCGAGATGGCCGGCCGGGCCGTCCTGCTGGCCGGGGCCAACTTCGGGTCGGGGTCGTCGCGCGAGCACGCCGCCTGGGCCCTCCAGGCCTTCGGCATCAAGGCCGTGCTGGCGCCGCTGTTCGCCGACATCTTCCGCAACAACGCCCTCAAGAACGGGCTGCTCCCGGTCGAGCTGCCGGCCGAGGCCCACGCCGAGCTGGCCGCCGCCGTCGAGGCCGACCCGGACGCCGAGGTCACCGTCGATCTGGAGGCCGAGACGGTCACCCTGCCCGGGGGGCGGGCGGTCGCCTTCGCGGTCGACCCGTTCGCCCGCCAGATGCTGCTCGACGGCACCGACGAGCTCGGCTACCTGCTGTCGCACGCGTCCGCGGTCGCCGCCTACGAGGACGCCCACCCGGCCCGGGTCGACACCACCGCCCCCGCCTGGGGTGGCTGAGGCGCCGGGTCCCGACCCACCGGAGGACCGCCCCGGCCCGTCCCCGGCCGCGCTGGAGCTGCTCCCGGCCGGCCCGGTGGCCCTGCGCCTGGCCGCCCCGGCCAGCAAGAGCGTCACCAACCGGGCGCTGCTCTGCGCCGCCCTGGCCGACGGCACCAGCCGGCTCCGCGACGCCGCCGGAAGCGACGACGCCCAGGCCAT
>DASUPQ010000881.1 GCA_036280995.1 Actinomycetota bacterium
AAGCGTTCGCGGGCCGCCTCCATCGCCGCCTCACGCACGCTGAGCCCGCGCTCCCGCATCGCGTTGGCGAACTCCACGATCAGAATCGCGTTCTTCGCCGCCAGGCCCACCACGGTGAGCAGGGCCACCTGGAAGTAGATGTCGCTGGGGATGCCCCGAAGCCAGACGCCGAGGAACGCGCCCATCACCCCGAACGGAATGCCCAGCAGCACCGCGAAGGGGATGGACCAGCTCTCGTACTGCGCGGCCAGCACCAGGAAGACCAGCACCAGCCCCAGGCTGAAGGCCAGGCCCGCCTGGCCGGATGACGCCCGTTCCTGGTAGGACTGGCCGCTGTAGGCGAACCCCACCCCCTCGTCGTCGTAGGGCCCGGCCAGCAGGCGCTCGACCGCATCGAGCTGCTGGCCCGAGCTGATCCCGGCCGGGGCGGTGGACGTCACCATGGCCGAGGGGAAGCCGTTGAACCGGCTGAGCACGCTGGGCGCGCCGCGGAACTCGGTGCGGGTGAGCGCGGAGAGCGGGATCATCTCCGAGCTGTCCGAGCGGACGTACAGCCGACCGATATCCTCCGGGGTCTGCCGGAAGCGCGGCTGCGCCTCGGCCTGCACCCGGTAGGTCCGGCCGAAGAGGTTGAAGTCGTTGATGTAGAGCGCCGACAGCATCGCCTGGAGGGTGGCGAAGAGGTCGTCCAGCTCGACCCCGCGCGCCTTCGCGGTCTCCCGGTCCACGTGGACGAAGACCTGGGGTACGTTGGCCCGGAAGGTCGTGGCGGCGGCGGGAGTCTCCGGGAGCCGGTTCATGTCGGCGATTACCGCCTCCACCTGGCGGGCGAAGGTGGGCACGTCCTGGCCCCTCCGCGCCTGGAGGTTGAGCTCCAGTCCCGCGGTAGTGCCGAGGCCCGGGATCTCGGGGAAGTTGAACCCGAACGCGAGCGCGTCCTTCATCCCGAAGAGCTGGCCGTTGATCCGGCCCAGGATGGCATCGACGGTGTTGTCGGAGTCGCGTTCGTCCCACGGCTCGAGCAGGGCGAACATCGTGGCACCGTTCGGCTGGTTGGCTTGCGCCAGCAGGTTGAACCCGACCAGGGCGGCGAAGGTCCGGATCGCCGGCTCCTTCCGAAGGATCCCCTCCACCCGCTCGACCACGGCGTCGGTGCGTTGCCGCGAGGCGCCGTCGGGGAGCTGGATCGCGATCACGAAGAACCCCTTGTCCTCGGTCGGGATGAAGGCTCTGGGCACCCGCTGGAAGAGCACGAACGCCAGCACCAGGATCACGGCAAAAGCGGCGAGCCAGGTGCGGGGCCGGCCCAGCATGCCGCCCACCCGGCGGACGTAGCCGCCGGTGATGCGGTCGAACCAGTCGTTGAACCGGCGGAAGAACGGATTGGTGGTCTCGTGCGGCGTATGCTTGAGCAGCAGCGCGCACAGCGCCGGCGTCAGCGTCAGGGCCACGATACCCGACAACACGACCGCGATCACCAGGGTCACCGCGAACTGCCTCAGCATCGTGCCGGTGATGCCGCCCAGGAACGCCGCCGGGATGAACACCGCGCAGAGCGCCAGCACGATGGCCACCAGCGCGCCGGCCACCTGCTTCATCGCCTTGTTGGCCGCAGCCCGGGGAGGAAGCTTCTCCTCGTCCATGAGGCGCTCGACGTTTTCGATCACCACGATGGCGTCGTCCACCACGATGCCGATGGCCAGCACCAGGGCGAAGAGGGTGAGCAGGTTCACCGAGTAGCCCAGGGCCGCCAGGCCGAGGAAGGTCCCGATGACGCTCACCGGCACCGCGAGAATCGGAATCAGGGTGGCGCGCCAGGTCTGCAGGAAGAGGAAGACCACCAGAGTGACGAGGGCCATCGCCTCCAGCAGCGTGATCACCACTTCCTCGATGGATGCGGTGACGAACGGGGTGGTGTCGAACGGGATGGTCCAGGAGACGCCGGCCGGGAATGCCCGGGCCAGCTCGTTCATCCGGGCAGTGAAGGCCTCCTTCACCTGAAGCTGGTTGGCGTTGGGGCGGAGATAGATGAGGATGTTCGCGGTCGGCTGGCCCTTCATCCGGCCGACCAGATCGAGGTTCTGCGAGGTCAGCTCGACGGTCGCGATGTCGCGCACCCGCACCAGGGAGCCGTCTTCGCGCGCCCGCACGATCACGTTGCCGAACTGCTCCGCGGTCCGGAGCCGGCCCAGCGTGGTCACCGGCAGCGTCAGCTGGGTCCCCCTGGGCGCCGGCTCCCGGCCGAGGGTGCCGGCGGGATTCGTGGCGTTCTGCTCCTGCACCGCGTCGCGCACGTCGCCCACCGTGATGCCGAGCTGCGCCATCCGGTCGGGGTCGAGCCGGAGTGTCATGGCGAAGTCGAGCCCGCCGAAGATGGTGGCGTCTCCCACGCCGGGGAGTCGCTTGAGCTCGTCCACCACGTAGAGCTTCGCGTAGTTCGTGAGATAGGTCGCGTCGTAGCGGGGATCGGCGCTGACGATCGACGCCACCAGCAGGATGTCGGTCTGCGCCTTCCGGATCACGATCCCCTGGCGGCGTACTTCCTCCGGGAGCTGCGGCTCCGCCACCGCGATGGCATTCTGCACGTCCACGGCGGCGATGTCCTGATCACGGCCGATGTCGAAGAACACCTGGAGGTTCATCACCCCGTTGCTGGAGTTCGACGACCGGTAGTAGAGCAGGCCGTCGAGACCGGAGAGCTGCTGCTCGATGGGCGCGGCCACCGCCTGCGCCACGTCTTCCGCGGTGGCGCCGGGGTAGGTGGCGGTCACCTGCACCGAGGGCGGCGTGATCTGCGGGTAGCGCGAAACAGGGAGCCGCAGCAGCGCGAAGCTGCCGAGGAGGACGATCACGATGGAGATCACGCCGGCCAGCACCGGCCGCCGAACGAAGAAGTAGAGCTGCTCTTCGCGCTGCTCTGGGGTCGGGTGGGTCGAGTTCACTGCGAGCCTCCTCGGGCGGTGTCGGACCGGGCGGTATCCGGGCCGGCGGTACCTGCCACCACCGCGCTGTCGGGGAGTACCACCGGGCGGACCGGCTGCCCCGGCATCGCCTTCTGTGCGCCATCCACCACGACGCGATCACCCGGGGCCAGGCCGCGATCCACGATCCACCAGTCGCCGCTCCAGGTCCCGGTCTCGATGTCGCGCGCCGCGACGGTGTCACCCTTGCCAACGACGAGCACGAACTGCTTGTCGAGCGACTGCTGCACCGCGCGCCGCGGGACCGCGAGCGCGCTGTCGCGCTCGAATCCATGCAGCCGGACGCGGACGAACTGTCCGGCGACCAGTGCCCGATCGGCGTTGTCGAAGGACGCCCGCAGCTCCAGCGTGCCGGTGCCCGGATCCACCGACGGACTCACGTAGTCGAGCCGGCCGGTCTGCGGCAGCTCGGTGCCGTCGGGCAGGACCACCTTTATCAGCAGGCGGCTGCCGGGCCGGATCAGCGCCCGGCTGCCGGGGTCCTGGCGCCACGCCTGCTGATCCTGCGCCGACGGCCGGAAGGTCACATACACCGGCGTCACCTGCTCGATCGTGGTGAGCAGCTCGGCCGGCCCGGTCAC
>DASUPQ010000882.1 GCA_036280995.1 Actinomycetota bacterium
GTCAGTAACCCGTTCGCGACCGTCGCGAACGCCTCGGTGAGGTGCTCGCAATTGTCGAGCACCAGCAGGCTCTCCCGTCGATGCAGATGACGGATGGCCCGGTCCAGGGCGGATCCGGGCCCGGCCGGCGCGCCGACCGCGTCGGCCACCGCGGGACCCAGGCCCTCGGCGTCCGCGACGCCGGCCAGGCCGACGAACCAGGACCCGTCCGGGGCCAGATCGGCCGCGACCACGTCCAGGGCGAGGCTGGTCTTGCCCACTCCGCCCGGCCCGGTGAGTGTCACCAGCCGCCGCGATCCGAGCAGTTCGCGCAACGCCAGGCGCTCGCGGTCCCGGCCGACGAACGACGTGAGCCGCATCGCCAGGGGCGGCGGCTCGGCCCGCGGCGCACGCGGCGGCGCGGCCAGCGCGGCGTCCTGGCGGAGCATCGCCTGCTCCAGCTCCCGCAATTCGGGGGAAGGGTCCAAGCCCAGCTCGTCGCCGAGGGTCTGTCGGGCCGACTGATAGGCGGCCAGGGCCTCGGCCTGCCGCCCGGACCGGTACAACGCGATCATCAGCTGGCCGTGCAGGCGTTCCCGCAGTGGGTGCCGGGCCACCAGTTCGGTCAACTCACCGACCAGTTCGGCGTGCTGCCCGGCGGCCAGCCGCACCTCCTCCAGGCGGGGCCGCTGTTCCCGGGCCCACGGCTCCGGTTCGAATTCCGCCAGGGCGGGACCCTGCCACAGCGCCAGCGCCGCGGCATACTGCCGTCCCGCCGTGGTCCCACCGTGCTCCGCCGTGCGCCGGGCCTCCTCGAGCAGCCGGGTGAAGCGATGAAGGTCCACGGCGTCTCGGTCGACGTCCAGCAGGTATCCCGGGCGCCTGGAGACCACCAGCGACTCCGGCAGACCGATGCCCCGCAATGCCCGACGCAGCCGGGAAACCCTGCCCTGCAGGGCATTGAGAGCGTTCGCGGGCAACTCCTCACCCCACAGGTCGTCGATCAGGCGCTCCGCCGGGACGACCCGTCCCGCGTCCAGCAACAGGCGGGTCAGCAGCGCCCGTTCCGCCGCGCCGCGCAGCACGGCCGGCGACCCGTCCACCACGACCTGCAGCGGCCCGAGCACCCAGAACTCCACACGGACCTCCCCACCTTGGGACGGGTTGTCGGCTGCCCGATTCTCACCTCGATATCCGACTCCCGGCAAGACCAGCGGCGCTGTGCCAATGCGGTCAGCGGGTGGACAGCGGCTGACAAGGCCACTGATCGATCGTCGGTTCGTCCAACCAGACCGAGGAGAAAGGAGGCGACGATGGCCGGAATCCGCGTCCACTGCCGCCACTGCCCGACCACCACAATCCTGTGGCCCGATCAGCTGCTGCTCGTGCCCAACCGTGGCACCGGCACCTGTCTGTTCTTCTGCCCGACCTGCCGGCGGATCACCGACCACCCGGCCGGACCGGACCAGCTGCTGCTGCTCACGGCGGCCGGCGTACCCCACGACGGCGACCGGCACCGGGTGCCCGGGGGACGGTCATGATCATCCCCGAGCCGGTCCTGTGGACCTGGTTCGCCCTCGCCGCCCTGTCCACCGCGTACGTCGCCTGGGACAACTTCGTCGCCGGCAACCCGGAGGAGACGGTGATGAAGTGGGGCTGGGTGCTGATCACCGTCTACATGGGGCCGATCGCCGCCGCCCTCTACGTCCTCACCGACAAGGAACCCCGCCCCGGCGAGCACGAACGCTTCATCCGGCCGCTGTGGAAGCAGGGCATCGGCTCCACCGTGCACTGCATCGCCGGCGACGCCACCGGCATCGTCGCCGCGGCCGTGATCACCTCCGTGCTCGGCCTGCCGATGTGGCTCGACCTGCTCGTCGAGTACGTCGCCGGGTTCGGCTTCGGCCTGCTCGTCTTCCAGGCCCTGTTCATGAAGGACATGATGGGCGGCTCCTACCGCGCGGCCCTGCGCGGCGCCTGGGTGCCCGAGTGGCTGTCGATGAACATGATGGCCGCCGGCATGTTCCCCGTCATGATCTTGTTGATGATGGGTCGGGACATGCGGGCGATGGACCCGCTGACCCCGCAGTTCTGGGCCGTGATGTCCCTCGGCGTGATCGTCGGCTTCTTCGTCGCCTACCCGGTCAACGTCTGGATGGTCGCCAAGAACCTCAAGCACGGCCTGATGACCGCCCGCCGCGCCACCGCCGCCCCGGCCGGAATTCCCACGCCCACCGCCACTCCCCCACCGCTCGCGGAGGCACTGTCATGACCACCCAGACCCAGAACACCGTCG
>DASUPQ010000883.1 GCA_036280995.1 Actinomycetota bacterium
GGCCGGTGGACCTGCTCCTGGGGCGGTGCGGTCGGCGGCGGTGTTCCCGGCGGCGGCTCGGGAACTGGTCGGGACGCCGGGTGGCCGTCACCGTCGGTCCCGGGGCCCCGTTGCCGACGCTGGTGGAACGGCAGCGGGGCCGGCTCGGCCGGCTCGGTCACGAACCAGTCGGAGCGGGCGGCCTCGAAGATTGGGGTCGGGTCGCCGGCCGGGCCCGGCTCCGACTCAGCCGGCTGCTCGGGCGGTGGGAGCTCGCCGCGCCCGTGGACGGTCCCGGGGGCGGCCGCCCGGTTGGCCGCCACCACCTGCGGCACCTGGGGCCAGACGAGCAGGGCGTTCGGCAGCAGGACCAGGGCCGTCACCCCGCCATACCAGGAGTGCCGTAGCTGCACCTTGATGTCGTGGCGCTGGCTGAGGCGCCCGACCACGTACAGCCCCAGCACCCGCGACAATGCGAAGTCGATCTCCGGCGGGTTGGCCAGCCGCTCGTTGGCCGCGATCAGCTCCTCGTCGCTCATGCCCAGGCCGCGGTCCTCGACCTCGATCACGTACCCGTGGGGCACGGCCTGCCCGGCGATCTGGACCTTGGTGTTGGGCGGCGAGAAGGCGGTGGCGTTCTCGATCAGCTCGGCCAGCAGATGGATGACGTCGACGGCGGCGTGCCCGGCCACCTCCAGGTCGGCCAGGGGCAGGAACTCGACCCGCTGGTACTCCTCGACCTCGGCCGCGGCCGCCCGGACCACGTCGACCACGGTCATCGGCTGGGCCCAGTGGCGGCCCGGGTCGGCGCCCGAGAGCACGATCAGGTCCTCGGCGTTGCGGCGCATGCGGGTGGCCAAGTGATCCAGGCGGAACAGGGCCCCCAAGGTGTCGGGGTCGGTCTCGTTGCGCTCCAGGTCGTCGATCAGCTCCAGCTGGCGGTCGATCAGGGTCTGGGAGCGGCGGGCCAGGTTGGTGAACATGTCGCCGATCGAGCGGCGCAGGGCCGCCTGCTCGGAGGCCAGCCGGACGGCCACCTCCTGGATGGCGTCGACCGCCTGGGCGACCTGGCCGATCTCGTCCCTCGAGGTGATCCCGATCGGCTCCACCCGGATGTCCAGGTCGCCGCGCTCGGTGGTGCGCAGCCGCTGGACGGCCTCGGGCAGCCGGTGCTGGGCGATCTCGATCGCTCTGGCCCGTAGCTGCTGTAGCGGCTGGGCCATGGACCGGGCCACCAGCAGCAGCGCCAGCAGGGCGATGGCCAGGATCACGGCGATGATGAGGGCGTTGCGCAGCGCGTCGCGCTGGGCGGTGGCGCTGAGGTCGCCGCTCTGGCCGATGACGCCGTCGAGCAGTCGGGTCTCGACGTTGCGGAGCAGTTCCATATTGGTGGTGCTGGCGTTCAGCCAGTGGGGGCCGTTGATGTCCTCCCCGGATTGGGTGCGGATGGTGGTCTGCTGGATCTGGTCGACCTGGAGGACCGCCTGCCCTTGGACGAGGTCGGCGAACAGGCTGCGCTGCTGGTTGTTGGCGTCGGCCTGGAACTGGTTGAAGGCGGCCTGCTGGCGTGCCAGCAGGCTGGAGAACTCCTGGAAGCCGCCGAACGCGAAGTCATCCCGGAACGAGAGGGCGTACAGGATGCCGCGGATCTGGGAGGTGACTTCCTTGGCCCGCGACAGGCCGTTGAGGGCGCGCACCGACTGGGAAAGGTCCTCGTCCCCGCCCGGCTCGGCGATCTCGGCGTTGACGTCGAGGAGCTGGTCGATGATCTGGGAGTACTCGGCCGAGGTGGCGCGCCCGGTGAGGGAGGAGGACCGCGTCGCCTCCCGCAGTACGGTCAGGTCCTCCAGCCCCGCCTGGACCGCGTCGAACCTGCCCTGCAGGCGCTCCCCGAGATCATCGTTCAGCGGCGCTTGGGCCTCCCGGTAAGCGGCGACGGCCTGGTTGGTGCGTGGTTGCTGCTCGCGTAGCGCGCTGCCGACTCCCTTGTCGGCGCTGGCGGTGAAGGCGACGCTGAGGTCACGTTCGGCCTGAAGTTCGTGGACCAGCGCCGTCACCTGTCGGCCAAGCTCGGCCAGCCGGCGGCCGTCCTCGAAGGCCTGGGCGTTGCCGACCAGGGCGCCGATGCCGAAGCTGGCCAGCACCAGGAACGCGACCGCGGGGATGACGAGGACGGCGATCAGCTTGGAGCGGACGCGCCAGTTGCGCAGGCCGATCGACCGACCAGAGCCGCTGGCTGGCGGAGACGTTGTGTCCATACGGCGGGTTCACGACCTCTCTCGCAAGATGCCGGTTACCGGCCGGACTATACTCTGCCAGCGTGCTCGCGACCGTTCCGACCTGGGGGTATCGACAAAAATGACAAGAATGCGTTGGTTGTCGATGATCGCCCTGGTGGCGACCGTCGGCCCGCTCGCCGCGTGCACGGGCGAGGAATCGGGGGACGAGACGAGCGCGGTGACCGAAGTCCGCATCGGCGTCCTGGCCCCCACGACCGGGCCGAACCGGGCCGCCGGCGCCGACGCCCAGCATGGTGCCGAGCTGGCGACCACCCTGATCAACGGGGAGCAGGGGGCGGTGTCACTGGCAGGGGCCGGAAGCGAAGGGCTGGCCCGACTCGGCGGGGCCAAGCTCAGAATCGTCCCCGGCGACACCAAGAGCAGCCCCGATACCGGCACCTCCGAGGCGGACCGCCTGATCATCGAGGAGCGGGTTGTGGGGCTGGTCGGCGCCTACGACGCGGCCGTGACGGAGGCGGCCAGCCAGCGAACCGAGCGGCTGGGGATCCCCTTCGTGAACGGCGACAGCACGGCCGGCTACCTCACCGAGCGGGGGCTCACCTGGTTCTTCCGGACCGGGCCGACGGACCGGATGCTCGGGGAGGCGCTCTACTCCACGATTCTGCAGCAGAACATCCCACCCAAGCGCATCGGCCAGCTGTACACCA
>DASUPQ010000884.1 GCA_036280995.1 Actinomycetota bacterium
AGCAACCGAGAACCGCGCCAGCCAAGCCCTGTTCTCCTGTCGACGTTGCGGGCACACGGTCAACGCCGACGAACATGCGGCACGCAATATCCTCCGGGCCGGACTGGCCCATCTCGCAGCCACCCCGGCTGCGTGAGAAGAGGCCGGTGGCGCTAGCCGTCGGCGAAGTCACATCATTGGCCTCATGGCGATCACCTTCGAGTGGCGCGGTGAGTTCAGCAGCGCCGAGGCCAACGTCCTGCATGCCGAGTGCTTCGGCCATGCGGTCCTGGGCGACGACGAGTGGGACTGGCGGGGGCAGGTCGAGGGGCACAGCCTGGGGTGGGTGTGCGCCCGCGAGGGGAGCGAGCTGGTCGGGTTCGTGAACGTGGCCTGGGACGGGGTGGTGCACGCGTTCGTGCTCGACACCATGGTGACGGGCCGGGTGCGAAGGCGCGGGGTCGGGACCCGGCTGGTCGAGGTGGCCGTCCGGGAGGCCAGGGCGGCCGGGTGCGAGTGGCTGCACGTCGACTTCGACGACCACCTGCGGGGGTTCTACTTCGACGCCTGCGGGTTCCGGCCGACCAACGCCGGGCTGATGGAGCTGTAGGAGGGACGATGGCGCGGTCCGTGGAGCTGCGGCGGCACACCGACAACGACGGCGACGTGCTGACCGGGGACGGGGTGGCGGCGGCCATGGCGCTCGGGGCCGGGCTGGGCGGCGGGTACCGGGTGGCGGTGTCGACCGGGGCCCAGCGGGCCACCCAGACCGTCGGCTGCCTGCTGGCCGCCCTCGGGGAGCCGGTGCCGGGCGGGGTGGTGGTGGAGGCGGGGCTGCGCTCGGCGCGGGAGGACCGCTGGCGGGCCGTGGCCAAGGAGGCCGACGGGGGCGACCTGGCGGCCATGCGCGCCGTCGACCCCGGCTTCGTGGACGAGGAGGCGGCCGCCCTTGGGGCGGCGCTGGGGCGGGTGCTGGAACGGCTCGGCGACGGGGAACGTGCCCTGGCCGTCGGGCACAGCCCGACCAACGAGGCGGCCGTGCTCGGCCTCACCGGCGAGCTGGTCGCGCCCCTGGGCAAGGGCGCCGGGGTCCTGGTCACCGACGACGACGGCACCTGGCGGGTCGAGCCCCTCGACCCCTGAGGCCAAGGCCCCGACCGAGACGCCCTGGTAGGACCCACCGGGTCGCCGGCTGGGCCGTTGTATGGTGGAGGCATGGCCACCCGCAAGCTGGTCCTGGACGTCGCCGGGCGAGAGGTGACCGTCAGCAACCCGGACAAGGTGTATTTCCCCCGGACCGGGCAGACCAAGCTCGACCTGGTGCGCTACTACCTGGCCGTGGCCGACGGGGCGCTGCGCGGGGTGGCGGCGCGGCCGATGGCCCTCAAGCGGTTCGTGAACGGGGCCGAGGGCGAGTTCTTCTTCCAGAAGCGGGCCCCGGAGAAGCGGCCCGAGTGGGTGGAGACGGTCGAGCTCAAGTTCCCGTCGGGGCGCAGCGCGCAGGAGATCGTGGTCCGGGACGCGGCCCAGCTGGCCTGGGTGGTCAACCTGGGCTGCATCGACCTCAACCCGCACCCGGTACGGGCCGACGACCTCGACCACCCCGACGAGCTGCGGGTCGACCTCGACCCGATGCCGGGGGTGCCGTGGGCCGACGTGCTCCAGGTGGCCCTGGTGACCCGGGAGACGCTGGAGGACTTCGGCCTCGTCGGATGGCCGAAGACGTCGGGGTCGCGCGGCTTCCACGTCTACTGCCGGATCCAGCGGAGCTGGAGCTTCTCCGAGGTCCGGCGGGCCGCGGTCGCCCTGGCCCGCGAGGTCGAGCGGCGCGCCCCCGAGATCGCCAGCAGCCGCTGGTGGAAGGAGGAGCGCCACGGGGTGTTCCTCGACTACAACCAGAACGCCAAGGACCGGACCGTGGCGTCCGTCTACTCCGTGCGGCCCCGACCGACGGCCACGGTCTCGGCACCATTGACCTGGGAGGAGGTGCCGGACTCG
The DNA here is from genome assembly GCA_036280995.1 of Actinomycetota bacterium. Lineage (NCBI taxonomy): Bacteria > Bacillati > Actinomycetota > Actinomycetota bacterium. The sequence goes on from DASUPQ010000884.1 coordinate 1,978, forward strand.
GAGCTCGAGGACTTCACGCTGCGCAGCGTGCCGGAGCGGTACGTGCGACTCGGGGACGTGGGTGCCGGGATCGACGATCGGGCATTCTCGCTGGAGCCGCTCCTGGACCTCGTCGCTCGGCACGAGGCCGAGGGCCTCGGCGACGCCCCATGGCCGCCGAACTACGCGAAGCAGCCCGGCGAGCCCCCGCGCGTCCAGCCCTCCCGCCGCCGCATGCCCGATCCGTCCGAGCTCAAGCCGACCGATCCCACCGCCCCGCGCGGCCGCCGCGGATCGGTCGCGCCGGCACTTCCCTCGGCGCCGGCTCGCAACCCCGACGGGACCGTCCCGCCAACCGGTCGGCGTCGCTCCTCCCAGCCGCTTCTCGTCATCTCGCAGGCGGCGGACAAGGCCGATGCGCTC
>DASUPQ010000885.1 GCA_036280995.1 Actinomycetota bacterium
CGGGACCGCCCGAGGACCAGCGGGAGCCAGTGGCACGGGGTCGGCGTTGAATCCGCTGGTGAGATGCGGTGTGGTGGGAAGCTGCGGGACCGGTCGGGACGGCGCTCCAACAGCTCATAACCCAGAGGTCGAGGGTTCAAATCCCTCCCCCGCCACCAAGATTGACCAGCACGTTTGGCGCTTCACCTCCTTCGCAAAGGGACAGCCGGATGTGGCTGTTGTCAGTCATTTGTCAGTGGAGGGCCCGGGCTTCGGTCCGGGCCGTTCGCTTGGGCTGGAACCGTCGAGAATGAGGCTGGCCACGGCGTTGGCGGCCTGGGCGTCCATGCCGGGGATGACGTGGCTGTAGACGTCCAGGGTGATGGCGACGGTGGCATGACCGAGCCGCTCGCTGACCACCTTGGCCGGGACGCCCGCGGCGAGCGCGGCGGTGGCGTAGCTGTGGCGGACGTCGTGGAGCCGGATCGGCGGCAGGCCAGCGCCGCGGGCCAGCCGCCGGAACCAGTCGGTGATGAGATCCGGGTGGATGGGGGAGCCGTCCGGCCGGGTGAAGACCAGCCCCGAGTCCATCCAAGCTGGTCCAACGTCGGCGCGTTCTTGCTCCTGTTGAGCCTTGTGCTCCTGTAGGGCGGCCAGGGTGGCCGGGTCCAGCGCCAGTGACCGCTTGCCCATCCGCGTCTTGGGCTCGGACTCATGGACCACGTAGTTGACCACCACCCGGGGCCGCCGGGGGGAGAGCCGGGCGGCGGCCAGGTCGATGTCGACCCAGCGCAGCCCGGCGAGTTCGGCCCGCCGCATCCCGGTGGTGGCGACCAGCAGCCACAGGGCGTACAGGCGGTCGTGGCGAGCGTGGGCCAGGAAGGCCCGCAGCTGCTCGGGGGTCCAGACCTGCATCTCCGGAGAGGCACCGCGCGGTGGGGTAACCGCATCGGCCACATTGCGGACCAGGTAGTCGAGGCGGACGGCGTCTCGGAGGGCCCGATGCAGCATGGCGTGGATATTGCGGACGGTCTTGGGGGCCAGGCCCTGGCCGTCGCGGCGGGCGTCGGTGAGGAGGCTGCGGTAGAAGCCGCTGAGGTTGGAGGGGGTCAGCCGCTGCAACTCGATCTCGCCCAGCCGGGGCACGACATGGGTCCTGGTGTAGATGGTGTAGTTGGCGTGGGAGGAGGGTCGCAGCCGGGGCGGCTGGTTGTCCGGCAGCCACTCCTCCAGCAGGTAGCTGCCAACCGTCCGCTTGGACGGCTCCACGAACGTTCCTGACCGTAGGGCCGCCTGGGCCTCCAGCAGGGCGTCGCGGGCTTCCTTTCTGGTCCGAAAGCCGCCCTTGGAGACTTGGCGGGGCCGGCCGGTTCTCGGGTCCGGCACGTCCTCGATGTACCAGGTCCAGGTGCTGCCGCGCTTGCGAGTCCAGCCGCCCGGCATCAGCGGTCCTCCAGAACCAAGCCCAGCAACTCGAGCAGCCGTGCGGTAGGCACATAGAGCCGGCATCCAAAGCGGACCGACGGCAGATCCCCGGCAGCAACTGCCCGGTAGGCGGCACTCCGGCTGATCCCCATAAGCACGCTCGCCTGCTCGACCTTTAGCAGACCGGGAAGCTGCATCCGCTGTAGCAGTCCGGTGGCCGTCATGTCCTCCTCGGTGCTGCTGGCGGGCCCGCGTCCGGTGGACGCAGGCCTTGGTCGGTCGAGCTCAGTATAAGCCAATACTTTTCCCATTACAGCTTTCTCCTTGAATCCGTCGAGAGTCGATCAGCGGTCACCTGATCAGGCATGCTTGTAGGCCACCGCAGAGGCATCGAAGCAAGGGTCGCAACATGGCAACGGCCGAGCAGCGGCGGCGATTCGGGCAGGCGCTCCAGCGTGCGCGCGAGGAGTGCGGCCTGTCCCAGCGCGGCCTTGCCGACGCGCTTGGGGTCTCCCAAGCGTCGGTGTCGCAGTGGCTCTTGGGGCAGACTGCTCCACGGCCTGAACGGGTTGCTGCGCTTGAGCGGGTTCTTCGGATGGAGCCGAGCTCCCTAGCGCGATTACTGGGCCAGGTTTCAGACGACGATCGGGCGGTACCGGCATCGGTGAGTGTGACCGAGGCGGCCGAGGCCGATCCCCGCCTGGGAGTACGGGAACGTCGGATCCTTGCCGCCGTGTATCGGGAGCTTGTCCACCAGCGAGAGTTGGACCAGGCCGGCAGCGGGCCTGCGGCCGATGGGGGAGCGGCCTCAGGGCATTGGTCCCGTTGAGCATTCGCACGGCCTGTTCCTGTTGTCTCGACGTCAGTTGACCGGAGTCCTACAGTCGAGTCACATGACAGCCCGTCCGATTCCAGGTGGGCGAGACCCCACACCAGGTCACCCACCTTCCGACCCCTCCGAGGCTGAGCAAGCCACCGCAGACTCGCTCAACACGGAGCCTGTCCGGCTGCTTGCCATCCGCTTCGGCGAGGAACTCCGGCGCCGCCGCCGCGAAGCCGGGCTGCATCAGCGGGACTTGGCCGACCGCATCGCCTATCACCGGTCGTACCTCTCGCAGATTGAACGAGGCCGTCAGGTGCCCGCCGCCCAGTTCGCCATGCTGTGTGACCGAGCACTCGAGGCCAGCGGTGCGCTGATGGGGGTGTTCCGGGAGCTGGCGGCCGAGCGGGAAGCCCGGCGCCGAGAGTTGGCCGTCGAGCGTTGGCGAGAGCGGTTCCGTGGCAGCTCGGATGCTCCGGCCGAGGCCATCGCCGTCCCTGAGCCGGCACTGTTCGAGGTTGCCGGGGCGGCGCTCGCATCGTCAGATACGTCCATGGAGCGCCGACCCTTTGTCCGCATGGTAGGGACCTTCGCCAGCACCGC
>DASUPQ010000886.1 GCA_036280995.1 Actinomycetota bacterium
GGGGACGACCAGGACCGGATCAGGGCCAACTACCGCGGCAACTACGAGCGCCTGGTCGAGGTCAAGCGCCGCTACGACCCGGGCAACTTGTTCCACGTCAACCAGAACATCGCCCCCTAGCCGCACGGCAGCCGCGGACCGGCCGACGTTACGAGCGATGGCAGGGACGAGGGCCGAGCCCGGCCGGCAGCAGCCCCCGCGCGTCCGCTACGCCAAGCGCGGGGGCTTCAACCTCGCCTACCAGGTGGTGGGGGAGGGGCCGGTCGACCTGGTCCTGGCGCCCGGCTGGGCCACCCATCTCGACCTGGCCTGGGAGGTGCCGGGCCTGGCCCGGTTCCTTCGCCGGCTGGCCTCGATCAGCCGCCTGGTCCTGTTCGACGAGCGCGGGACCGGCCTCTCGGACCGGGTCGCCCCGGACGCCCCGCCCACGCTGGAGGAGCGCACCGACGACCTGCTGGCGGTGATGGACGCCGCCGGCTCGCAACGGGCGGTGCTGTTCGGGACCCTGGGCGGGGCCGCGGCGTGCAGCCTGCTCGCCGCCACCTGCCCCGAGCGGGTCCTGGCGCTGGTGCTGTACGGGACCGGGGCCCGGCCGCTGGCCGGGGGGCCGCTCGGCGGCCTTGCCGACCCCTCAGAGGCCGCCCTTGACCGCCTGGAGCGGGAGTGGGGGACCAGCGGCGCCGAGCTGGCCGTCTGGGCGCCCAGCCTGACCGGCGACGACCAGGCGGTCGCCGCCTACCTGCGGCTGCTGCGATCCGGCGTCAGCCCCGGCTCGGCCAGGAGCCTGGCCCGGGCCGCCTACGGCGTGGACTGGGAGGCGGTCCTGCCCGCGGTGCGCGTCCCCACCCTGGTCCTGCACCGGACCGGCGACCTGGTCGTCCCGGTCGGCGAGGGCCACCGCCTGGCCGAACGGCTCCCCGAGGCCAGCTTCGTGGACCTGCCGGGCGTCGACCACCTGGTCTGGGCCGGCGACCAGGATGCGGTGGTCGACCGGCTCCGGAGGTTCCTCGCCGAGGCCGGGCCGGCGCCGCACCACCGGCGGCGGTTGGTCACCGTCGTGTCGACCGACCTGGTGGTGACATCGCCGCGTCCGCTGCCGGGGGGCCGGGCCTGGCAGGAGTTGCTCGGGGCCCACCGGGCGGTGGTGCGGGCCAACCTCCAGCGCTACGGAGGCCGCGAGGCAAGGACCGCCGGCGACGGCCTCCTGGCCACCTTCCTGCGGCCCGGCCAGGCCATCCGCTGCGCCGACGCGATCATCGCCGCCGCCCGCCCAGTCGGCCTGCGGGTCCGGGCGGGCGTCGCCTGCGGCGAATGCGAGCTGCTGGAGGACGGTCCCCGCGGGCCCACCGTCGCCCAGGCCGCCGCCATGACCGCGCTCGCCCGGCCCGGCGAGATCCTGGTCTCGCGCCCCGTCAGGGACCTGGCGGCCGGTCCCGCCATCGGCTTCGAGCCCCGGCGAGCCCACGCCCTCGACGGCGTCCGGGGCGCGGGCGAGCTGTTCCGGGCGTCCCTGCCCTCCCGGTGAGGGCTCCTGCTCGATGTCGTCGTGGATCCGCAGGACATGGCGAAGCCCCGCGCCCTTGGCCGTGCCGTGGCACTCCTGTGTCAGCGGAATTGGGCGAAGAATTGGCGGAGGTCGGCGGTGAGTAGGTCGGGGGCGTCGTGGGCGGCCCAGTGGCTGCCGCGGTCGAACTCGTTCCAGGAGACGATGTTGGTGTGGTCGCGTTCGGCGAACCTGCGGATGGGCCGGAAGTCGAAGGCGAAGCTGGCCAGGCCCAGGGGGACGGTGGTCGGCCCGGTCGGCTGGGCGGCGTGGTGGTTCTCGTAGTAGAAGCGGGCCGCCGAGGCGGCGGTGTTGGTCAGCCAGTAGATGGCCACGTTGGTCAGGATGTGGTCGCTGCTCAGGGCGTCGCCGAACAGCTGGCCGCTCCAGGCGATCTGGCCGGCTGGGGAGTCGGCCAGGGCGTGGGCAAGGGTCTGGGGCTGGGCGGCCTGCAGCTTGTCGTGGACGGCCCGCTCCACGAACCCCTGCAGGAAGCTCAGGTACTCCAGCTCCTCGGGGGTCAGGCCCTCGAACTCGCCGGGGTCGCCCGAGGGGAAGGAGAAGATCTGGTGGACGTGCACGCCGATGACGTGGTCGGGGTCGACCCGGCCCTGGAGGGGGGCCACGATGGCGCCGGCGTCGTTGCCGTGGGCGCCGTAGCGGTCATGGCCGAGCC
>DASUPQ010000887.1 GCA_036280995.1 Actinomycetota bacterium
ATGTGGTCGCGGCGGCGCTTCAGCTGGGCGCTGCGTTGCTCGGCGCGCCCACCACCCGTCGAGGACTCCACCCCAGTCTGGCTGTGGCCCTGCTGCTCCCACACGGCGATGAGCTCGGCGCACTGCTCGGGGTCGAGCACGTCCGGCACGACCAGCAGGGGCGCCTGGGTGGTGATCTGTCGCGGCCGCCGGTCGTCCCAGACCAGCTCGGCGACCACCTCGGCGACGTCGGCGGCGACGCGGGCACCGTCGGCCAACGGCAGCGCCACCCGGACCCGCAGATTCGGATCGAGCAGGAACGCGGTCGGTGCGCCCCCAGTTCGGTAGGCGGCCACGGCACGACCGTCGGCGTCCTGGAGCAATGGGAACGGCAGGTCGTGGCCGGCCAGCGCGGGCGGGCCGACCACGTGCACGGTCAGGTCCACGTCGCCGATGGCCCCCAGCCCCTCGGCGAGCGCGTCCAGCCGCGCCACACACGCCTCGTCGGCGAACACCAGCAGCGCCGGCCGGCCGCCCGCGTGGGCGTAGTACCGCGTCGGCGTCCCGTCTCGGGAGGCCAGCACCATGTCGGGCGCACGCTCGCCCCGTGCCAGGGCGGCCGGGGCCGTCATGCCAACACCGCTGGGAACCCCACCATCGGTCCGCAGCCTAGGCAAAGCATCAGACCCACCTCAATGTTCGGGATCTACGATATCGACAGTGTGCGACTCACTCGGCCAGAGCCCACCGTAGTCGTAGTTGTGATCCCGTTCGATGCCGACCTGGCCCGACGCCCCGGCACACCGCTCTGCCCTGCGCCTTCTCTCGTAGTGGTTGTTGCTCCCTGCCATCACTCGTCGACTCGGACGGCCCGGTGACGGCCTGGTGACGGCCTGGCCAACCCGTCTCCGCGCCGACCTGACCCATACTCGCCCGGCTCGCACACCCGCGCCGTTCCCTCGCCGACAGAGCGGCCGCTTGACCTTGCTGGCTTGTCCGTCGCGTCCTGGGCACATAGCCTCCTGCCAGCGGACGATGCAGGAATCTCAAGGGTCCGCTGGCGGAGGGTAGCGGCGATGTCGAAGTATGCGGTGTTCTTCACCCTCAAGGGCGAGGCCATCGCCCGGGCCATGGAGCAGCCGAGCGACCGGGTCGTGGTCGTGTCCAAGGCGGTGGAGTCCGCGGGGGGCAAGCTGGAGGCCTACTACCTGATGTTCGGCCAGTACGACGGGTTCGTCATCGTGGACCTCCCCGATTCCCGGGCGGCGGCCGCGACCAGCCTGGCGGTGAGCAGCACCGGGGCCTTCGAGCACCTGGAGACCCACGAGCTCATCGAGGCAGAGGACCTCAACCCGATCCTGGCGCAGGCCAAGGGCATCACCGCCCAGCTCCCTGGTCTCTAGTCAAGCCGGCCCTGGCACAAGTTACCAGGTCCTGGGCGGTCAAGGGTTCGCTCGCCGATTCGCGAGGGCGTCTCGGCTCGGTCGGGAGTCCCAGATCCCTACAAGCACAGGATGCGGGTGAACTCCAGGATCGCCGAGGAGAGGACGGCGTCGTGCAGGAAATGGGTAGCCCGATCACGCCGCTGGCCGCGCTGCTGGGCGACGTGCGCGCCGCGACCGCGTTCCGCTACGACGCCAGAGACTCGGCTGGCAACCGGATGGACACGGCCAAGGTGATCCAGGGCCCGGCCGGCGGCTATCTGGCCGTCTACCACAGCAGCAGGGTGTGCCACCTCGCCTCCTCTACCGATCTCGTGACGTGGGCGCACCGCGCGGTGGTGGACGAACCGGCCACCCAGCCGACGATCGCCGTCGCCCCAGACGGCGGGCTAGTGACGGCGGCCGAGTTTGATGACGGCCATGGCGGCCGGCTCCGGATCCGCTACTGGGCGACCCTGGAGGCGCTGCTGGAGGGCCACCCAGCGCGACAGTTCCTGGCCGCCCGGACGCTGAGCGCCTGTAATGAGGGCACCCCCAGTATCCGCCGGATGGTGTTCGCCCCCGACGTGGACGCCTCGACCATCGAGCTGGGGTTCCACTTCCACCGCCGCTGCCGAGTCGACCGGCAGGCCCGGGGCACGCTGACCGGCTTCTCGGACTGGACCACGTCGACCGACCCGGAGCTGGACACCGCGGTGGAGCGCGCGGCCGCGGCGGCCGGTGAGCGGGTCGGCGGCAACATCGGCGACCGCGACCACCTGCGCTACATGGGCAAGGACTACGACCTCATTGAGGCTCAGGGCCGCGAGGGCGACTTCGGGAGCTGGCGGGTGTACCTGTATGACCGGTCGGCCGGGACCGCGCAGCGGCTGGACGTCGTCACCCATGGCGGCAGCACGGCGTTCGCCAACCCCACCGCCACCAGCCTGCACGACCCCTCCGGCCGCAGCGGGGTCATGGCGACTCTGTTCCTGCCCGTCGAGGGCGCGGCGCCGGGCGAGGCCGGCTCGCTTCTTTACCACGTGCCGGCCGACGAGCCACGTCCGCCAACCTGAGTACGGTTAAACGCTCTCCCACCGCCGTGCGGGCCCACTCATCGCTACGGTTCAGCAGAGGTGGGAGAGCGAGGACCCCTGGAGCCAGAAAAAGCGCTGCTCAGAAGGGTGGGAGTGGGCGCGGGAGGAGTTGAACCTCCGTCCTCTTCCGTGTCAGCAAACGGCGGGGAAGCGCTTTGCGCATCGCACTTTTCCCAGGTCGCCGCCAACCGTAGAGGACGAGGTTATGCATTCTCTTCTCCCGCTATGGGCGGAACGCCAGACCCCGTTCGCCGAGCACATCCTTACCATGAATCTTGCACCCACCGCTGTGCGGAACGCATTTTCCCAGGTCAATTGCGACCGTAGACCGCCAA
>DASUPQ010000888.1 GCA_036280995.1 Actinomycetota bacterium
CCCCTCGACCAGAGTGGCCATGCCGGCCACGAGGTCGGAGACGGGTGGGCCCTGGGCGACCGCCTCGGCGGCCTCCAGGGTGAAGCCGCCCTGGAAGACCCCCAGGCGCCGCAACAGTCCTCGGTCGGCGGGGCCGAGCAGCTGGTCGCTCCAAGCGATCGCCTCCCGCAGGGTCCGCTGCCGGGTGGCCTGGTCGACCGGCCCTCCGGTGAGCAGGGGGACGGCGGGGCTGAGCCTGCGGGCCAGCTCCTCCAGGGGGAACAGGCGCAGGCGGGCGGCGGCCAGCTCGATCGCCAGGGGCAGGCCGTCCAGCCGGGCCACCACCTGGGCGATCAGCGGCGCGTTGTCGGCGTCCAAGACGAAGTGGGAGTCGACCGCGGTGGCCCGGTCGGCGAACAGGGCCAGCGCGTCGTTGCCCAGAACGTCGGCCGGCGCGTCGGGCTGGGGCAGGGGAGCCAGCGGATACTCCTGCTCGCCGGACAGCCGCAGCGGTGTCCGGCTGGTCGCCAGCACTCGAAGCCCCGGGGCGGCATCCAGCAGCTGCGCTGCCACCACCGCCGCCGGCAGAACGTGTTCGAAGTTGTCCAGCACCAGCAGCAGCCGCCTTGACCGCAAGTGGTCGGTGAGCGCCTGGGCAGCGGGCCGCTCGGGCAGCTCCGGGATCCCCAGGGCGGTGGCCACAGCGGACCGGACCAGGTCGGGATCGGCGACCTCGGCCAGCGACACGAACCAGGCGCCGTGTGGAAAGGCCTCCAGCAGGGAGGCGGCGACCTCCACGGCCAGGCGGGTCTTGCCCGACCCGGGCGGGCCGGTCACACAGACGAGCCGGTGGGTTTGCAGCAGCCCCTGGAGCTCGGCGAGTTCGCGGCGGCGGCCGACGAAGCTGGTGCGCTGGGCCGGAAGATTCTGCTGTGGCCGTGGTGGCGGCGTCGGGTCGGGCACCTCCAAGGCCGCGTCCTGGAGCAGGATCTGCTCTTGGCGTCGGCGCAGCCAGCGGCTCGGCTCGATGCCCAACTCCTCGTCCAGGACCTGGCGGGCGCGGTGGAAGGCCTGGAGGGCGTCGGCCTGGCGGCCCGAGCGGTACAGCGCCAGCATCAACTGGCCCCACAGCCGCTCCCGGTAGGGGTGGTCGGCCAGCAACCCCTCCAGCTCGGTGACCAGCCCGCCATGCTCACCGAGGGCCAGATCCGCCTCGATGCGGTCCTCCAGCGCGGTCAGGCGCAACGCCTCCAGGCGGGCCCGTTCCGGCGCCAAGGCGGCCACCTCGTCCAGGTCGGCCAGCAGCGGTCCCCGCCACAGGCCCAGCCCTGCTGCGAGCTGGTCGGCGGCCGCTTGGGGGTCGTCACGGACCAGGGCGCGGCGGCCCGCTTTAGCCAGGTCCTGGAACCGTTGGGCGTCCAACTCACCGGTCGACACCTTGAGCTGGTAGCCCGGCGGGCGGGTGGTCAGCCGCCACGCGTCCGCGCCAAGCGTGCGGCGGAGCCGGTGGACGTAGCCCTGCAGGGTATGGCGGGCGGTGGCCGGCGGGTCGCCGTCCCACAGGTCCTCGACCACTCGGTCGTAGGAGACGACCTCGCCAGCGTGGACTAGCAGCAGCCCAAGCAAGTCCCGCTGGCGCGGGGTCCCGAGGTCAAGCGGCTGGCCGCCGGCCACCACCTCAAGCGGTCCCAGGACCCGGAACTCCACCCCGCCCCTCCCGACTCCGGCTCGACCTTACCTGGTGGCCTCTACGTCGGCCTCGAGCGTGTCCTTTCGCGATCGCAGCTTGATCGCAGCCACCCACGTGCCGTCGATCGGGCTGCGACCAGGCTGCGATCAGCGGCCCCCATGATCGCTCGGACGGCGCCAGACGAGGGATAGGGGACGCCATGAGCACGGATTCGTACCTGCTGGCCGGCAAGGATAAGGAATTGGAGCGGCTGCAGCGAGGGTCGCGAATGTTGGAACCGGCCGGCCGGCGCGTGCTCGCTGAGATCGGCGATGGGCAGGGAGCACGGGCCTTGGACGCCGGCTGCGGCGCGCTGGGCTGGCTGCGGCTGCTCAGCGAATGGGTCGGCCCCGACGGGCAGGTCATCGGGACCGACATCCAAGACGACATGCTGGCCGCTGCCCAACAGTTCGTGACCACCGAGGGGCTGGGCAACGTGACCCTGGTCAACGACGACCTGTTCGCCAGCCAGCTCGAGCCCGCCTCCTTCGACCTGGTGCATGCCCGTGCCCTGATCTTTCCCCTCGGCCGCGGGCCCGAGCAGATGGCCACCCACCTGCGGCTGGTCCGTCCCGGCGGCACGATCGTGCTGGAGGAGGTCGACACCGCCTCCCTGCACCACCTCCCGCCCGCGCCTGCCTTCGATCGGCTCAAGCCGCTGGTGATCGAGGCGTTCCGCATAGCCGGCGGTGACCCCGAGGCCGCGACCACCCAGCTGGAGCTGTTCCGCAGCGCCGGCATCGAGGCCAACGTCCGGGCGGAGATCCGGGCGCTGTCTCCCGGCGATCCTGCCCTGCAGGAGCCGCTGCAGTACCTCAGCGCGCTGGATGGGCTGCTGCGGTCGCTGGTTGACCCCGAGGAGTTGGAGCGGCTTCGCGCGGAGGCCGAGCGCGAGCTCCAGGATCCCGGCCGCTGGGGACTCGACTTCACACTGGTGCAGGTCTGGGGCCACCGTCGGGCCTAGCAACCTCTGAGTTACTGGGCGGCGTTGATGACGCCTCCTAGGGCCTGGCGGATGCGGTCGGCGGCCTGGTCGGGGTCGGGTCGGCCGGCATCCAGCCAGGCCATCACCGCCTCGATGGCGACCACCGGGGCCAGCTGGGCGGCCCACTGGGTCCAGGCCCGGTCGTCGATCACCTTGGCGAGCTCGCGGCGGGCGGTGGCGACCATGCCCCGCTGGAAGCGGTCCATCTGCTGGCGGAACTCCGGCTCTCGGGCGGCGTGGTGGAACAGCAGCCGGAACCCGTCGGGGTCCTCGGCGGCCGCCCCCAGCAGGGCGTCGATGCTGGCGTAGGTGTAGTCGCGGGTGCCGACGGCGGCGGTCAGCCGCCCGACCGCGCGGTCCAGGACCGCGCGGTATAGGTCGGTCTTGGAGTCGAAGTGCCGGTACAGCAGGACCCGGCTGATGCCGGCCTGCTCGGCGATGTCGTCCAGGCTGGTGGCGGCGAACCCGGTCCGGGCGAAGGCCTGGGTGGCGGCGGCCAGGAGCTGCTCGCGGCGCTCGGCCCGACGCAGCCGCCGCACCGAGGGGGGCGCGGTGGCCGTGGCCGCAGATTGGTCGGCGCGTTCTCGCTTGGTCGCCATGTCTCGTCCCGCTGCTCGTCTTGTTGACACAAGAGTGTACAACACCTATGGTTAACTCTAAAATATACAACTTGGAGTACACAGACGGAGACTGCAGCGATGAATAACGCGATCATCCAGGTCGAGGACTTGGTCAAGGTGTTCGGCGGCAAGGTCCCGGTCCGTGCGCTGGACGGCCTCGACCTGACCGTGGAGCGCGGCGGCGTCTACGGGCTGCTCGGCCCCAACGGGGCCGGCAAGACCACCCTCATCTGGGTGCTGGCCACCCTGCTGGAGCCCGACCGGGGCAGGGTGCATGTGGCCGGGATCGACGTGCGCCGACACCCCGCCGAGGTCCGCGCCCGCATCGGCCTGGCCGGCCAGTACGCCGCGGTCGACGACCACCTCACCGGTCGGGAGAACGTCGAGATGGTCGGCCGCCTGTACGGGCTGCCCCGCCGCCAGGCACGCCGGCGGGCCGGCGAGGTGCTGGAGCGCATCGCCCTGACTCAGGTCGCCGACCGGCAGGTGAGGACCTACTCGGGCGGGATGCGCCGGCGGCTGGATCTGGCCGCCTCCCTGGTCGGCCGCCCCCAGGTGCTGTTCCTGGACGAGCCGACCGCCGGGCTCGATCCCGCCAGCCGCCGCCAGCTGTGGGCACTGGTCGGCGACCTGGTCGAGGGCGGCACCACGGTCCTGCTTACGACCCAGTACTTGGAGGAGGCCGACCAGCTTGCCGACCGGATCGCGGTCATCCACAACGGGCGCGTCGTCAGCGACGGAACTGGCGACCAGCTCAAGGAGCAGGTGGGCGGTGCGGTGCTGGAGCTGACCGTGCCGGAGGCCGACCGAGGCCAGACGCTACAGGCGCTGCGGACCCTGCGGACCGAGGGCCCGGCCGAGGACCGGCACCACGGCAGGATCGTGGTCCCGGCCCCACATGGCTCGGCCACCCTGGCGGAGGCGCTGCGCCGGCTGCACGCCGCCGGCGTCACCCTTGAGGACGTGGCCTTGCACAAGCCGACCCTGGACGACGTGTTCCTCGCCCTGACCGGACAGCTCGCCACCACGCCCAGCGGCAACGGCCACGACACCCCTGGCGGCGGCGATCGCCGCGGCCGGCACCGACACGAAAGGGCGACCCGATGAACGCCACCGCAGCGACCCCCACCGTCCACGGCTGGCTGGCCCGCTCGGTCAGCGACATCGCGGTCATCACTCGG
>DASUPQ010000889.1 GCA_036280995.1 Actinomycetota bacterium
ACGATCAGGCTGGCCCCCTTGGGCAGGTCGCCCAGGTTGGCCTTGAGCGCGGCCGGGTTCATCGCCACCAGCACGTCGGGGGCGTCCCCGGGGGTGAGGATGTCATGGTCGGCGAAGTGGAGCTGGAACCCCGACACCCCCGGGATGGAGCCGGCGGGGGCGCGGATCTCGGCCGGGAAGTCGGGCAGCGTCGACACGTCGTTGCCGAACGCCGCGGTCTCGCTGGTGAAACGGTCTCCGGTGAGCTGCATGCCGTCACCCGAGTCGCCGGCGAAGCGGATGGTGACGCGATCCAGCACCTGGACCGGCTTGGTCATCGTGGATTCCCTCGATTCGGAACGGACGGGTCGCCTGCACCCGGTCGCCGCCAGCTCGAGGGCCCGGGGGCGCGGCGCCCCACCAACCCCAGGGCTGGGGGGCCGGCAACCGGCTCTCCCAGCATATACCGATCCGTTCGAGAAGCTTGGTAGGCCGAACCGTGACCTCCGGTGGCCTATGATCGCGCGCCATGGCCCGCACCGTGTTCGTCAACGCCGGTCCCTGGCTGCCCGTCCCGCCGTCGGGCTACGGCGGGGTCGAGACGATGCTCGCCTACCTGATCCCGGAGCTGCGGCGGCGCGGCCTCCGGGTGGTCCTGGGCACGGTCGGGGACAGCCGCATCGAGGTGGACGAGCGCGTGCACCGGTTCCAGGAGGGGCGCCACCGCCACATCGCCGAGCCCTACCACGACGCCGTGCACGTCACCCACGGCCACATGGACCGCATGCTCGACGTCATCAGGGACATGCCCGAGATCGACGTCGTCCACGACTTCCTGGAGGTCGTGGGGCCGAGCATGCTGGCCGGCCTCGGCCCCGCCGGGCCCCCGGTCCTGCACACCCTGCAGTGGGACCTGACCGGCCACGGCGACTACTACGAGGAGTTCGACGGCCACGGGCGGGTGCTGTTCAACGGCATCTCCGATCCCCAGATGCGGGCGGCGCCCGAGCGGCTCCTCAAGCAGAGCCTCGAGGTCGTCCACAACGGCATCGACGTGGACGACGTCGAGTACCGGCCCGTCAAGGGGGACTACGTCATCACCCTGGCCCGGTTCACCCCCGACAAGGGGCAGGACGTCGCGGCCCGCGTCTGCGCCGAGCTGGGGCTCACCCTGCGCATGGCCGGGACGGTCGGGGGCATCTCCACCCGGGAGCTGCTCGGCAAGGAGCTCCGCGACGACCCCGACAGCCCCCTCCACCACTACCGCGACGTCCAGTGGTACCGGCAGCTGGAGCGGGACTTCCCCGGGGCGGAATGGGTGGGCAACCTCGGCGGCGACGCCAAGCGGGAGTTCGTGGCCGGCGCCCGGGCGCTGCTCATGCCGATCCGCTGGGAGGAGCCGTTCGGGATGGCGGTGATCGAGGCCCTGGCCAGCGGCACGCCGGTGGTGGCCATGCGGCGGGGGGCGATGCCGGTCCTCATCGAGCACGGCCACAACGGCTTCCTCGCCGACGACGAGCGCGCGTTCAAGCACTACCTGGGGCGGGTCGGCGAGATCCGGCCCGAGGACTGCCGCCGGTCGGTGGCGGAGCGGTTCTCCGCCGCCGAGATGGCCGACCGCTACGTGGCCCGCTACGAGGAAGTCCTGGAACGCGCCGGCTGAACCTTCACAAAGCCCCCGATACCGCCAGCTGGCGCCGGCAGTTCCTGCCCGGCACGTCGGCCTGGACGTCCCCGGTGCTGCGCCGGGCCCGCGAGGGCGTTAGGCTCCAGCTGCCGCCAACCGCACATCTGCGTCAATCGGGGGGTCCGGGGCATGAGCGGGAGTTCACCGACCGACCCGCTGAGCAGCCACTGCCGCAGGGTGGCGAGAGAGATCGGCGCCGGGCGGGTGGTGCCGTTCCTGGGCGCCGGGGCCAACCTGTGCGGCCGTCCCGAGGAGCTGACCTGGCGGCCCGGCCAGTTCGACTGGCTGCCCAGCGGCAAGGAGCTCTCCAACTACCTGGCCCGCATGTTCGAGTACGAGGGCCGCAACGAGGACGACCTGGTCCGGGTGTCCCAGTACGTGACCCTGACCGTCGGCGCCTGGCCGCTGTACGAGGAGCTGCGGCGGCTCTTCGACGGCGACTACCCGCCGACCACGCTGCACCGGTTCCTGGCCGAGACCCCCGGCATCCTCCGCGGCCAGGGGTCGCCCCGGCCCTACCAGCTGATCGTGACCACCAACTACGACGACGTCCTGGAGCGCGCCTTCCGGGACATCGACGAGCCGTTCGACCTGGTCACCTACGACGCCGAGGGCCAGCAGCGGGGCAAGTTCACCCACCACCGCCACGACGGCCCGGCCACCACCATCTACGAGCCGAACACCTACTTCGACCTGACCACCGACGAGCGGACGGTGATCCTCAAGATCCACGGGGCGGTGGACCGGGCCGACCAGTCGCGCGACAGCTACGTCATCACCGAGGACCACTACATCGACTACCTGGCCCGGACCGACGTGTCCAAGCTGTTCCCGGTCACCCTGGTCGAGAAGCTGCGCCGCAGCCACTGCCTGTTCCTCGGCTACAGCCTGCGGGACTGGAACCTGCGGGTGATCCTCAACCGGATCTGGGGCGACGAGACGCTGCGCTCCAAGTCGTGGGCCATCCAGCTCAACCCCGACCCGGTGGACGAGGGGCTGTGGCGCTCGCGCGACGTGATGATCATGGACGTGCAGCTCGAGGAGTACATCGAGGGGGTCCGGGCGGCGCTGCTCACCCCGGCCGGCCGGGAAGGTGTCTGAGGTGGGCCCGGTCGCTCCCGGGGCGCTGATCCCGTACAAGGGCCTGTCGCCGTACGCCGAGGCCGACGCCCGCTTCTTCTTCGGCCGCGAGAACTCCCAGCGGATCATCCGGGCCAACCTGCTCGCCTACCCCCTCACCGTGCTGTACGGCGCCACCGGGGTCGGCAAGAGCTCGGTGCTGCGGGCCGGCGTCCTCCACCAGCTCCACCAGGAGGCGGTCGAGAACACCCGGCACCTGGGCCAGCCCGAGCTGGCGGCGGCGATCGTCAGCAACTGGCGCGACGAGCCCGTGGCCACCATCCACCGGAGCGTCAGGGAGCACCTGGCGGACCTGTACCCGGACGCCCTGCGACCCGACGACCCGCCCGGGCTGCGCGACGCCCTGAAGGGCTGGGCGGAGCGGGTGGGCGGCCCGATCCTGGTCATCCTCGACCAGTTCGAGGAGTACTTCCTGTACCGGGCCAGCGAGGAGGGCCCCGCCACCTTCGCCGAGCAGTTCCCCCTGATCGTCAACGACCGGGACGTCCTGGCCAACTTCCTGGTCGCCATCCGCGAGGACGCCCTGGCCTGGCTGGACCGGTTCAAGCGGCGCCTGCCCAACCTGCTCGACAACTACATCCGCATCCGCCACCTCGACAAGGAGTCGGCCACGCGGGCGATCGTCGGGCCGGTCGACGCCTGGAACCGGCTCCAGCCCGAGGCCGAGCGGGTCGAGCTGGAGACGGAGCTGGTCCCGGCGCTGCTCGACGACCTGAAGTTCGGCCAGGTCGCCCTGGGAGCCCGGGGGCGGGGCCTGGCCGGGCGGGAGTCGACCATCGACGCCCTCCAGGGGGCGGTGGAGACGCCGTATCTCCAGCTGGTCATGCGCCGGCTGTGGGACACCGAGCGGGCCAGGGGCTCGCGCCGGCTCCGCCTGGCCACCCTCCAGGACGACCTGGGGGGCGCCGCCCACATCGTCCGCACCCATCTGGACGACTCGATGCGCAGCCTGGCCCCGGCCGAGCAGGGGATCGCCGCCGGCGCCTTCCAGTACCTGGTCACGCCGTCGGGGACCAAGTTCGCCCACCTGCTGCCGGACCTCAGCGGCTTCACCGGCACCAGCGAGGAGGCGCTCGCCCCGGTGATGGAGAAGCTGACCGCCACCCGCATCCTCCGCCAGGTCCCGGCGCCGGGCCACCAGGACAACGTCCTCTGCTTCGAGATCTTCCACGACGTCCTCGCCCCGGCCATCCTCGACTGGCGCACCCGCTACGTGCAGGCCGAAGAGCGGGCCAAGGCCCGCGAGGAGCTGGAGCGGCAGCTCCGCGAGCAGCAGGCCGAGTCCGACCGCCTGCGCGAGCAGCGCCGGCGCGAGGAGCAGCAGGCCCGCCTGGCCCTCTCCAACGAGCTCGCCGCCATCGCCAACCAGCAGCTCAGCGTCGACCCGGAGCTGTCGGTGCTGCTCGCCGTCGAGGCCCTCGAGCGGAGCGCCACCCCGCTGGCCAAGGACGCGCTGCGCCAGTCGCTGCTGGAGAGCCGGGTCCGGCAGGTCCTGCGCGGGCACGCCGGCGACGTCAGCCGGGCCGGCTTCAGCCCCGACGGGCGCCTGGTCGTGACGGCCAGCCAGGACACGAGCGCCCGGATCTGGGACGTGGACACCGGCCGCGAGCTGGCGGCGCTGCGCGGCCACGACGACTGGGTGTGGCGGGCCAGCTTCAGCCCCGACGGCCGCCGCATCGTGACCGCCAGCAAGGACGGGACGGCCCGGCTGTGGGACGCCGCCAGCGGCCGCGAGCTGGCCGTGCTGGCCCACGAGGCCGACGAGGACAAGGGCGTGTGGACGGCGTCGTTCGCCGCCGACGGCACCAGGATCGTCACCGCCGGCGACGACGGCACGGCCCGGTTGTGGGACGGCCGCACCGGCGTGCCCGTCCGGGTCCTGGAAGGCCACCGCAGCGGCGTCCGCGACGCCAGGTTCACGCCCGACGGCCGCCGGGTCATCACCGGCGGGATGGACGGCGACGCCCGCCTGTGGGACGTCGGCACCGGCTCGTCCGGGGTCCTCCGCGGGCACGGCGCCGTCATCTGGGGGATCTCGATCAGCCCCGACGGGCGGCTGGCCGCGACGGCCAGCCAGGACGGGACGGCGCGGGTCTGGGAGCTGGCCACGGGGCGGCTGGTGGCCGTCCTGGAGGGCCACGACGACGAGGTCTGGTCGGCCGAGTTCAGCCCCGACAGCCGCCTCCTGGTCACGGCCAGCTTCGACCGGACGGCCCGGATCTGGGACATCGCGGCCGGGCGGACCCAGGTCGAGCTGCGCGGCCACACCCACTCGGTCTACAGCGCCTGCTTCAGCCCCGACGGCCGCTGGGTGCTCACCGGCAGCCTCGACGGCACGGCCAGGGTGCAGGAGGCCGACACCGGCCAGACCGTGAGCTCGCTGCGGGGCCACACCCGCGGGGTCAACTTCGCCGGCTTCAGCTCGGACGGGATGCGGGTCGTGACCACCAGCCAGGACGCGACCGCGCGCTACTGGGACGCCAGCGCCGGGCAGTCGTCGCGCGAGTTCCGCGGCCACAGCCGGGCCGTGACCAACGTCGCCTTCAGCCCGGACAGCCACCGGCTGGCCACCGCCGGCGGCGACAAGCAGGTGGGGATCTGGAACGTGACCACCGGCCGCCTGGAGCGGTTCCTCACCGGCCACGACCGCGAGGTCAGCGGGGCCGTGTTCAGCCCCGACGGCCGCCGCATCGCCACCGGGAGCTGGGACGGGACCGGCGCCGTCCGCGACGCCGGCAGCGGTCAGGTCCTGGCCCGGCTCAAAGGCCACCACCGCGAGATCACGGCGATCGCCTTCAGCCCCGACGGCGCCAGGGTGGTGACGGCCAGCCGCGACCGGACGGCGCGGATCTGGGAGGCCGAGACGGGGCGGCAGCTGTTCGCCCTCTCCGGGCACGAGGCCGCGGTCAAGAGCGTCGCCTGGAGCCCCGACGGCCGCCTCATCGCCACCGCCAGCAACGACACCACGGCCAAGGTGTGGGACGCGGCCACGGGCCGGCTCCGGGCCGAGCTGGTCGGGCACCAGGAGCCGCTGTGGTCGATCGGGTTCAGCCCCGACGGGGCCTCGGTGCTCACGGCCAGCGAGGACCGCACGGCCCGGATCTGGGACTTCGCCAACGCCAAGGTGACCACCGAGCTGCGCGGCCACACCGGCAAGGTCTACGGGGCCGCCTTCCACCCCGACGGCACCCGGGTGATCACCTCCAGCGAGGACCGGACGGCCTATGTCTGGGACACCGACACCGGCCGGCCGCTGCTGGAGCTGCGCGGCCACGCCGGGGCGGTCAACGCGGCCGCCTTCAGCCCCGACGGCCAGCTGGTGGCGACCGGCGGCGACGACGGCGCCGCCCGCGTCTACCGCATCACCGTGCGCGCGTCCGTTGAGGACCTGCTGGTGCGGGCCCGGGAGCGCGTGACCAGGGAGCTCACGCCCGAGGAGCGGGTAAAGTACCTGCGAGAGGGGGACGGAGCCGCCGACGTCGCCCAGGCCCCGGAGATCATCTCGCTATGACCACCTGGAGGGCCCGCCGTCGCAGGGTGCTGGACTGGCTGGCCGACGACGAGCACGGGCTCCCGGCCCTTGAGGCGTACGCCATCGCCGCCCTGGCCTTCGGGGCGATCGTCTTCGGCATCGTCACCGACCTGCCCCCCGGGCTGTACCAGGCGGCCACCCTGGCCTGTCTCGGCTTCCTGGTCCTGTCGACCGTCCGGCAGCGGGCCGCCCAGGGGTTCACCATCGCCGACGTGCTGCGCGACCGCGACAGCTACGAGAGCTTCGCCCGCCTCCTCGACGGCGCCTCGGAGCTGTGCTTCTACGCCCCCAGCGGGGTCAACGTGCTGCCCCAGCACCTGCCCGACGTCAAGCGCTGGGTCCAGGGCGGCGGCCGGGCCCGGTTCGTCGTCCACGACCCGGAGGCGGCCGCAGCCGGCGGCGTCCGCACCCAGCTCGACACCAACACCGACTTCCTCCAGGACCTGGAGCGGTCCCTGACCGCCCTGGCCCGGCACGCCGAGCCCGGCAAGCTCGACTACCGGCTGCTGCCCCTCAACCCCGGCTTCAGCATCGTGCTCGTCAACCCGGGCCAGCGCAGCGGCCGGGTCATCCTCGAGCTCC
Organism: Actinomycetota bacterium; assembly: GCA_036280995.1. Taxonomy (NCBI): domain Bacteria; kingdom Bacillati; phylum Actinomycetota; species Actinomycetota bacterium. Next base: position 6,921 of record DASUPQ010000889.1, read on the forward strand.
ACGGCTTCCAGGACCCCAAGGTCGGCGACCGGATGCATCTCGAGATCCGGCGCACCGAGTCGGTCCACTGGTTCGAGTACTGGGCGGGGCGGTTCGAGGCCATCTGGCTCGCCGCGCGCGAGCCGGGAGCAGACGGTAGGGTGACCCTGAGCCGCGTGCCCGCGGACCGCACCGACGACCCGGAGGCCAGACCCCAGTGACCGACCGTCAGCGCGACGACGCCGTGCCCAGCGCCCGCCTGCTGGTGGCCTACGTCTCCGAGGACGCCGAGCTCGACCACGTCCGCGACGCCGCCCTGGAGATCGGCCGCCGCGGGGCCAAGGTGATCCTCTACGACCGCGACTCGGCCTCGGCCTTCAGCGACCCCATGCCCAACCAGTGGGCCTCCCAGGCCGAGGGCGCCCAGTTCAACGACCCCCTCTCCGACCAGGAGCTGGTCAAGCTGGGCCGGGAGCCGTTCGCCCGCAAGGTGGCCGCCGCCCGCCAGGCCGGCGTCGACGCCTGGGGCTGGCTCGCCTCCGACCACGGCACCGACGCCCTGGTCGCCTACGCCCGCGACCACGGCGCCGACCTGATCCTCCTCCCCGCCGACCTGGAGGAGCCCGGCCTCGGCGAGCGCCTCAAGGGCGAGACCGTCGACAAGGCCGTCGAGGAGGCGGAGGAAGCCCCCTCCGGCCTGGCCGTCGTCCTGGTCGCCCCCGACGGCGCCACCGAGCTGGCCGCGGGTCGCCTGTAGCGCTTGCGGCGGCCGCGTAGTTGACGCCGCTTGCGGCATGTGCAATGTTCCGCGATGAGCCCACAAACGAGCTGCCGCGAGAGGGAGCCGCCGCCATGTATGGGCCATTGATCGTCGCCGCCGCGATCCTGCTGTCGATCGCCGGCATCGTCCTGTTCCTGCACGACCTCGCCGACGCGCGTGCGCGCAAGGCCTTCGACCGCATCTTCGAGGAGGGCAGCAGGCGGCGCCGCTGACGCGCCCCGGGTTCACCGCGGCCGGTCGCACCGTCGCGGCCAGCCGCAAGACGCCGACCCGGGGCGCGGAGCCGCCGCCAAGCGAGCCACCGACGCCCCGGGTCGGCCCACCGCATTATGACCCGGGCACCCCCCACGGGGCGAACCCCCCGGCCCGGTCAGATGCGCCGCGGCCCGCCGGCCGCGGCCGGCCGCGGTGAACCCGGGACGCCGCAGGTCACCGGGCGCGGAGCTGACGGGCGGCCGGCAGGTCGCTGACGGCCAGGACCAGCTCCTTGGCCCCGTTGCGCTCGCCGGCGAGGTAGACGGCCTCCAGGTTGATGGAGGCGTCGGCGAGCCGGCGGCAGTAGCGGCCGAGGGCGCCGGGCTCGTCCTCGAGGGTCACCGACAGCACCTCGCGCACCCGCTCGGGCACCAGGTCGTGCTCGCGCAGGACGCGCACGGCGACGTCGGCGGGCTCGACCACCAGGTGGGCCAGGGCCCGCCCCTCGGCCACCCGCACCACGGCCAGCGCGCGGATGTTCACCCCCTGCTCGCCGAGCAGTTCCCCGAGGCGGGCCAGCGCTCCGATCCGGTCCTCGAGCTCCACCACCACCTCGGTCAGCATCGGCATGCCTCCTCGTCGGGTGCACCGGCGCAGCGTTGTCGGACGGCATCGTCTCACGATGGCGTCAGCCGAGGATCCCGGCCAGCTGGCCGTCGAGGGCGGGTTGGGTGAGCTCGCTGAAGTGGTGGGAGGCGAGGGTGCCGTCGGGGCGGATGAAGTAGGTGTGGGGGAGACCGACGGCACTCCAGGCGGCGGCGGCGGCGCCGTCGGCGTCGATGCCGACCGGCCAGGTGGCGTTGTGGCGGCGGACGAAGGCGCGGGCTTCGGAGGGGCGGTCGCCGGTGAGGACGCCGACCACGGCCAGGCGGTCGGCGCGGTGGGTGGCGGCGGCCTTGGCGAGGAGGGGGAACTCACGGACGCAGGGCTCGCACCAGGTGGCCCAGAAGTTGACCACCACCGGGCGGCCGCGGAGGGCGGCCAGGTCGACCGGGCGGCCGTCGAGGCCTTCCAGGCGCAGGGGCGGGGCCGGGGTGCCGGGCTCGTAGACCTTGACCGACGGGGGGACGGTCGGGGCGGTGCGGGACTCCCACTGGGCGGCCGGCCGGCGGCGGTCGAGCAGGGCCGCCCCCGCCGGCAGGACGACGGCGACCACGACCAGGACGGCCAGGATCAGCAGCCGGCTGGAACGGAGCCGGGACCTAGGAGCCTCGACCATGGCACAGGCGCTCTCGGGGGGCCGTGGGGGGAGCTCGCTCCCCCCACACGGATCGAGGACTGCAGCATGTCGAGCTGCCCGGGACCTCCACCAGGGGTCCTACAGGTAGTCCCGGTGGTAGGTGATACCGGCCGGGCCGATCTGGAGGACGGTGGCGCCGGGCTGGCCGGTGACGCGGCGGTTGCCGTGGCGGAACGACCAGGTCCACTCGACGATGGCGCTGTCGCCGTCGACGCCCATGCGCTGGACGTCGACCTTGAGGTTGCGGTGGCCCTTGAGGAGGTCGTTGAGGTAGGCGCGGATCGCCTCGCGGCCCTCGTGGGGCGGGTTGGCCGGCTCGTAGTAGACGGCGTCGGGGGCATACGCGGCGGCCGCCCAGTCCGGGTCGCCGACCTCAAGGGCCTCGCGCAGCTGCTCGAAGTAGTTCGCCGGGCCGACCGGGCTGGTGTCGACCTCGGGGGTCTCGGGGTGGACGGCGATGCCGTGCTCGGCGCCGGTGGGGCCGCCGTGGGGGGCCAGGCGGGCCCGCTGGTCGACGGCGACGTTGCGGTACCAGATGACGGTGGCCCCGAGGAACAGGGCCAGGCCCAGCCCGATCCCCCAGGGGCCGAGGGCGGCGATCTGCTTGCGGAGGATGAACCCGCCGAGCAGGAACGTCGCGGCCAGCGAGTACACCACCGGGGCCCAGGTGGGGGCCATGTGGTGGATGTTGCCGTGCTCGTCGGCCGCCCCCCGCTCCGGGTCGGCCGAGCCGGCCAGGCCGGTGTCGGGCACGGGCACGCGGCGGCGGTTGGCCGGGCTGGCCACCCACAGCATGATGCCGATGTACAGGCAGGCCCCGAAGAACGCCCCGAGCAGCCCGACCCCGGCCAGCTCCGGGTTGTCGTTGGTCAGGTAGTAGATGGCCCCCGCGACCAGCCCGAACAGCCCCATGGCGACGAACAGCCGGCTGGCGATGATCACCCTTGCGTCCCCTTCCGGGTCATCCGAGCAGGTAGATGGTGCTGAACAGGCCGATCCAGACCACGTCGACGAAGTGCCAGTAGTAGGAGGCCATCTCGACGGTGTCGTGGTAGCGGGCGGTGAACTGCCCGGAGCGGGCCCGCAGGAGCACGATCAGGATGAACGCGGCCCCGCCGGCCACGTGGGCGCCGTGGAAGCCGGTCAGGGTGTAGAAGGTCGAGCCGAACACGCCGCTGGACAGCGTCATGCCCTCCTCGATCAGGTTGGCGTACTCCAGGGCCTGCAGGCACAGGAAGATCAGGCCCAGGATGAGGCTCACGGCCAGCCACAGCAGCAGCCGGCGCTGCTCGTTCCTGCGGATCGCCCAGACCCCGAGCTGCATGGTCACGCTGGAGGTGACCAGGATGGCGGTCAGGACGGCCGCGTAGGCGGCCGACAGGTGGGGGGTCTCGGGGGGAGGCCACTCGGGGGCGGCGCTGCGGATGGTGAAGTAGGCGCCGAACAGCCCGCCGAAGAACATGACCTCGGAGGCGATGAACAGGACCATGCCCAGCAGCGAGGAGCTGATGCCGCCCGGCTTGTGGTGCTCGTCGGCGGGCCGCTCCTGGAGCGCGGCGGTGTCTGCGACGGCCATCAGCGGGCTCCTGTGGTGGTGGCGTCGGAATGGACGGTGAGCTCGTCGGCGTGGCGCAGGTCGAACAGCGGACGCTCGGAGTGGATCTCGGGCAGGCTG
>DASUPQ010000890.1 GCA_036280995.1 Actinomycetota bacterium
GCCGTAGTGCCCGGGGTCGCGCCGCCCCAGCGAAGCCAGATTCGGCCCGTGCAGCACCAGCACCAGCGGCCCCTCCCCCGTCCTCGGATAGGCCTTCACCGCGGCACCTCGGCCAGGGAACGGATGGCCTCGACCAGGACCCGGCGGTCGGGGGCGGGGACGACCTCGGGCTCACCAAGGCGGCGCAGCAGGACCAGGCGCAGGCCGCCGCGGTGCTTCTTGTCGGTGGCCATGGCGGCCAGGACCCGGTCCGGGTCGAGCTCGACCCCGCCGACAGGCAGGCCGAGGGCGGCCAGCAGCTCGACGTGCCCGGCGGCCAGCCCCGGCCGGGCCAGCCCGACCGCCTCGGCCACCCGGGCCGCGAACACCATCCCCAGCGCCACCGCCTCCCCGTGCCGCAGCCCCCGGTACCCGGCCAGCCGCTCCAGGGCGTGGCCCAGGGTGTGCCCGTAGTTCAGCATCAGGCGGCCGACCCGGCCGTCGCCGCCCTCCTCGTGCTCGTCGGCGCCGACCACGGCCGCCTTGACCCGGACCGCCCCCTCGACCAGGGGGGCGAGGGCCACCGGGTCGGCGGCCACGGCCGGCCCGGCGGAGCGGGCCAGGGCCTCGGCCAGGGCGGGGTCGCCGGCCAGCCCGGCCTTGGCCACCTCGGCCAGGCCGGAGCGGACCTCGGCCGCCGGCAGGCCGGCCAGGGTGTCCAGGTCGGCCACCACGGCCACCGGCTGGTGGAAGGCGCCGACCAGGTTCTTGCCGGCGTCCAGGTCGACCCCGGTCTTGCCCCCGACGGCGGCGTCGACCATGCCGAGCACGGTCGTGGGCACGTTGACCAGCGGCACCCCGCGCAGCCAGGTGGCGGCCGCGAACCCGGCGGTGTCGGTGGTGGCGCCGCCGCCGACGGCCACCACCGGGTCGGCCCGGCGGGTCGGGACCGCGGCCAGCCGCTCGTACAGCCCGGCCACCACCTCCAGCCGCTTGGCCGCCTCCCCCGCCGGCACCTCCAGCCGGTGGACGGCCAGGCCACGCCGGGCCAGGGCGTCGGCGACCCGCCCGGCCATGGCGGCCACCGGTGGGGCGGCGACCACGGCCGCCGCCCCGGCCCCCGGGAACGGCGGCAGCAGGTCGTCGAGCCGGTCCAGCAGCCCGCCGCCGATGAGGACGGGGTAGCCGCCCCCGCCGGTGGGGACGAGGACCCTCGCCGGCAGGACGCTCCCGGGCCGATCCGGCGTCAAGGAACCGCACCGCCTGCCGGCTGGGCCGTTGTCACCGGCCGGCCATGGCCCCGACCCGGCGGCGGTACCACTCCATGACCTCCACGGCGACCTGCTCCACGTTGAGCCGGTCGGTGTCGATGGCCACGTCGCCGGCCGTCTCGTAGATCGGCCCGCGGGCCACCAGCAGGTCGCGGATGCGGCCGGCCCGGTCGGCGGTGTCGCCGAGCAGCGGCCGGTCGGTGACCCCGGTCAGGCGGCCGGCCAGGGTCTCGGGCGTGGCCCGCAGGTAGACCAGCAGCCCGGCCTGCTTGAGGGCGGTGCGGTTCTCGGCCGAGAGCACGGCGCCGCCGCCGACCGCGATCACCCGGCCAGGCACCGAGATGGCCCGGTCGATGGCGGCCATCTCGCGGCGGCGGAAGCTCAGCTCGCCCTCGCGCTGGAACAGCTCGGCGATGGTCATGCGGGCGGCCCGCTCGATCATCAGGTCGGTGTCGACGAACTCGCGGCCGAGGGCCCGGGCGATCAGCCGGCCGACCGAGGTCTTGCCGACCCCCATGAAGCCGATGACCACGATGGTTGGCAGGATCGGGCGCATGCCGGCAAGCCTAACAGCCCGGGGCGTGCAGGACCGAGCCGGCGTCCGGAGGCTGACGGCGCGGCTGTCCGGCGGCTGACAGCCCAGGCCGGGCGGGGGCGGGGACCATGGCCGGGTCAGGCTCACCGACGCCGGGGGAGGTCAGGTCATGCGCCGGTTCCTGCTGCTCGTGTTCTTCTCCTGCACCGCCCTGTCCGTCGCCTTCTCGCTGTGGCCGCGCCAGCTCGGCGGCGTCCTCGCCCTGTTCGGGCAGGACGCGGTCGTCAACCGCGGGGTCGCGGCGACGGTCCTGGTGGTGCTGACCATGCTGCTGCTGGCTCTGCGGGTCCGGCTGTGGCGGTCCGAGCGGGACCTGGCCAGGATCCGGCGCGGCCTGGCCCAGCCGCCCGCCTCCCCCTACGCCCCGGCGCCCTGGGGGCCGGTGGAATCCTGGGGGCCGGCGGCGCCCTGGGGGTCGAGGCCGCTCAGGTAGGCGTCGAGGTTGCGGCGGACCTCGGCCAGGGAGTCGCCGCCCGTCTTCTCCAGCAGGGCGTCGGCCAGGACCAGGGCGACCACCGCCTCCCCGACCACGCCGGCCGCCGGGACGGCGGTCACGTCCGAGCGCTGCACCACCGCCTTGGCCTTGGACCCGGTGGCCACGTCCACGGTGTCCAGGGCCCGGACCAGGGTCGACAGCGGCTTCATGGCCGCCCGGACCCGCAGGGCCTCGCCGGTCGACATGCCGCCCTCGATCCCCCCGGCCCGCCCCGTCCGCCGCCGCAGGGTGCCGGGGCGGGCCCCGGGGACGATGGCGTCGTGGGCCCTCGACCCGGGCCGGGCGGCGCCGGCGAAGCCGTCGCCGACCTCGACCCCCTTGATGGCCTGGATGCTCATGAGGACCCCGGCCAGGCGGGCGTCGAGCTTGCGGTCCCACTGGACGTACGACCCGAGGCCGGGGGGCAGGCCGTGGACGACCACCTCGAACACCCCGCCGAGGGTGTCGCCGGCCGCCTTGGCCGCGTCGACCGCGGCCGCCATCCGGCCCTCGGCCTCCCCGTCCAGGCAGCGGACGGGCGAGGCGTCGATCTCCTCCAGGTCGGCCAGGGTGGGCAGGGCCCGCGAGCGGGTGGCCGCCGGCCCGAGCCGGACCACGTGGCTGACCACCCCCACCCCGACCTGGCCGAGCAGGGCCTTGGCGGCCGCCCCGGCGGCCACCCGGGCCGCGGTCTCGCGGGCGCTGGCCCGCTCCAGCACCGGCCGGGCCTCGGCGAAGCCGTACTTCTGCATGCCGGTCAGGTCGGCGTGGCCGGGCCGCGGCCGGGTCAGGGGCACGCCCTTGCCCGTCCGGGCCGCCTCCGGGTCGGCCACCGGGTCGGGGCTCATCACCTCGGTCCACTTGGGCCACTCGCTGTTGGCGATGCGCACGGCCAGGGGCGAGCCCAGGGTGCGGCCGTGGCGCAGCCCCCCCAGCACCTCCAGCCGGTCCTCCTCGAAGCGCATGCGCTTGCCGCGCCCGTAGCCGAGCCGCCGGCGGGCCAGCTCGCGGGCGATCTCCTCGGAGGTCAGGGGCACGCCCGCGGGCAGCCCCTCGACCACGGCGACCAGGGCCGGCCCGTGCGACTCCCCGGCGGTGAGATAGCGCAGCATCGCCCGGGATGCTAGCGCGATCAGGCAGGCAGCCCTGGTTCAGGCGCCGATCAGGCTGCGCGCGTACCAGGCGGCCACGTCCGCGCCGGCCAGGACGCCGAGCAGGGCGCCGGTGACCAGCCAGGGGCCGAAGGGCAGCAGGGACTTGCGGGTGAGGCCGAGCAGGCCGATCGCGGCCAGACCGGCCAGGCCGCCGAGCAGGAAGCCGGCGAAGACTCCGAAGGCCACCGCGCCCCACGACAGCCAGCCGAGGGCCAGCCCGAGGGTCGGGGCCAGCTTGACGTCGCCCAGGCCCATGCCCCGGGGGGAGATCAGGGCCAGGGCAAGGAAGAAGCCGCCCACGGCCAGGGCGGCGAGCAGCCCCCTGGCCAGCCGGCCCAGGTCGCCGAGGCCCACGCTGGCCAGCAGCAGCAGGCCCAGGATGACCGGGAAGGCCGGGTAGGTGATCCGGTTGGGCAGCAGGCGGGTGCGGGCGTCGATCACGGCCAGGACCACGCAGACGAAGGCCAGGGCCAGGTAGGCGGGGACCGCCCAGCCGAGCCCGGCGGCGACCAGCCGCAGGGTGATGACCGCCCACAGCAGGCCCATCGCCAGCTCGACCACCGGGTAGCTCCAGGAGATGGACGCCCGGCACGACCGGCAGCGGCCCCCCAGCAGCAGCCAGCCGAGCACCGGCAGGTTGGCCCGCCAGGCCATGGGCGCCCCGCAGGCCGGGCAGCGCGCGGCCGGCCCGACGATGGACTCGCCCCGCGGCACCCGGCGGATGACCACGTTGGCGAAGGAGCCGACGGCCAGCCCGGCCAGCCCGGCCAGGAGCGCGGCGAGTTGCGGGCTCATGGGCGGAGCCTACCGCCTGGTCGCCCGGGCGGCCGCCGGCCGTCCCCGGACGCGGGCAGGGGGCGCGCACCGGGCGGCTCGAACAGCCGGAGGTTGGACGGCCCCCCGCCGGGGGGTAGCATTTAGGCATGCCTCATAACGCTGCCACCGGCGGGCTGGCCGTCGAGGGCCTGGCCAAGGCCTTCGCCGGGACGACGGTGCTGGACGGGGCCGGGCTCCGGGTCCCGGCCGGCCGGGTGGTGGCCCTGCTCGGCCCCAGCGGCTGCGGCAAGACCACCCTGCTGCGCTGCATCGCCGGGCTGGAGCGGCCCGACGCCGGCGAGGTCCGCCTCGACGGCCGGCCCCTGTCGGCCCCCGGGACCTTCGTGCCGCCGGAGCGGCGCCGGATCGGGATGGTGTTCCAGGACGGCGCCCTGTTCCCCCACCTGAGCGTGGCCGGCAACGTCGGCTACGGCCTGTCCCGGTCCGAGCGCCGCGGCTCCCGGGTGCAGGAGGCGCTGGCCCTGGTCGACCTGGCCGGCTTCGGCGAGCGCATGCCGGCCAGCCTGTCCGGCGGCCAGGCCCAGCGGGTCGCGCTGGCCCGGGCGCTGGTCACCCGGCCGTCGGTGCTGCTGCTGGACGAGCCGTTCTCCAACCTGGACACCAGCTTGAGGATCCAGATCCGGGCCGAGGTGCAGCGGCTGCTGGCCGACCTCGGGGTCACGGCCGTGTTCGTCACCCACGACCAGGAGGAGGCGTTCGTGGTCGGCGACGAGGTGGCGGTGATGCTGGCCGGCACCGTCGTGCAGCAGGCCGCCCCGGCCGAGCTGTACCGGGCGCCCGCCTCCCGGGCCGTGGCCGGCTTCCTCGGCGACGCCAACCTGCTCCCGGGGGTGGCCGCGGCCGGGCTGGCCGACACCGCCATCGGGCGGGTCCCGCTCCGGACCGAGCTCGGCGGCGACGTCGAGGTGCTGCTCCGGCCCGAGCAGCTCCGGGTCAGCGTCGGCGACGCCGCCACCGTCCTCGCGGTCCAGTACTTCGGCCACGACGCCGTCTACCTGGCCCGCCTCCCCGGCGGGGCCGACCTGCGCGTGCGCGTCCTCGACGCCCCCGAGTTCGGCCCCGGCGACACCGTCGACCTCGACTACGTGGGCGGCCCGACGGTCGGCTACCCGCGCGCCACCGCTGGCTGAGCCGGCCGACCTGATCGTCCTCGGCGCCGGGCCGGCCGGGGTCGGCGCCGCCTACCGCACGGCCCGGGCCGGGCACCGGGTGGTGGTGCTGGAACGGGCGCCCGGTCCCGGCGGCGCCGCCGCCAGCTTCGAGCTGGACGGGATCCGGGTCGACCACGGCAGCCACCGGCTGCACCCGGCGATCGAGCCCCGCATCCTCGACGACCTGCGCGGCCTGCTCGGCGACGACCTGCAGCGGCGCCCCCGCAACGGTCGCATCTACCTGGAGGGCCGCTGGATCCGGTTCCCGCTCCGCCCGGCCGACCTGGCCAGGCGCCTGCCGCCGTCGTTCGCGGCCGGCGCGGCCGCCGACGCCGCCACCGCCTGGGCCCGCAGGCCCCGGGCCGACACCTTCGCCGAGACCCTCCGGGCCGGGCTGGGCCCGACCATGTGCCGGCGCTTCTACTTCCCGTACGCCCGCAAGCTGTGGGGTCTCGACCCCAGCGAGCTGGCCGGCGAGCAGGCCCGCCGCCGGGTGTCGGCCGGCTCCCCGGGGCGGCTGCTGGCCCGGGTGGCCCGCGGCGCCGGCCGCTCCGGCGCCTGGTTCTGGTACCCCAGGGGCGGGTTCGGCCAGATCTGCGAGCGGCTGGCCGCGGCCGCCGCCGACGCCGGGGCCGAGCTGCGCTACGGCACGGCGGCCGAGCGGGTCGAGCTCGGCCCGGACGGGGCCGCCGTCACCCTGGCCGGGGGCGAGCGGCTGGAGGCCCGGCGGGTCTGGTCGACCGTCCCCCTCCCCACCCTGGCCAGGATGACCACCCCGGCCCCGCCGCCGGCGGTGCTGGAGGCGGCCGGCCAGCTCGGCTTCCGGGCCATGCTGCTCGTCTACCTGGTCCTGGACGGCGGCCGCTACAGCCCCTATGACGCCCACTACCTGCCCGACCCCGGCACCCCGGTGACGCGGGTGTCGGAGCCGGCCAACTACCGCGACGGCGACGACCCCCCGGGGCGGACCGTGCTCTGCGCCGAGCTGCCCTGCTCACGCGACGGCGAGCTCTGGCGGGCCGGCAACGACCGCCTGGCCGGCCTCGTCCGGGCCGCCCTGGCCGACCGCGGCCTCCCCGACCCCGGCCCGGCCCGCCGGGTCGCGGTCCGCCGCCTCCCCAACGTCTACCCGGTCTACCGGGTCGGCTACGCCACCCCGTTCCAGGCCCTCGACGCCTGGGCGGCCGCCCAGCCGGCCCTGCTCAGCTTCGGCCGCCTCGGCCTGTTCGTCCACGACAACAGCCACCACGCCCTGGCCATGGCCTGGGCCGCCGCCGACGCCCTGGCCCCCGACGGCACCTTCGACCACGCCGCCTGGGCCGCCGCCCGCCAGGCCTTCACCACCCACGTGGTCGAGGACTAGTCGACCGGCTCCGCCGGTCGAAGCCAGTAGCTCGTCGGCCGAAGGCCGACTCCACGCCGTCGTCGGGTTGAGCTGGCGCCAGACCGCGGGGACGACCTTGCCGAGGTAGCGGAGGGGGCGGACAAACGAACGGCCCGAGGTGCGGAACTGGTAGCCGATCGGGACCTCCAGGTAGCGGTAGCCCTTGGCCAGGAGGTCGAGGGTGAGGACCTGGGCGTAGTTGTAGTCGTGGGCGATCTCGGCGGCGGCGGCGGCCGGGCCGGACAGGGCGCGGAAGCCGCTCTGGCCGTCGCCGATGGGGGCCCGGGCGACGTAGCGGAGCAGGCCGGTGAGGGCCAGGTTGCCGAGGCGGCGCTGGGGCAGCATGCGGCGGATCTCGCCGGCGAAGCGGGAGCCGACGACGTAGTCGGCCCGGCCCTCGAGGATGGGGGCGACCAGCCGCTCCAGCTCGGCCGGGTCGTACTCGCGGTCGGCGTCGCAGAACGCGACCGCGGCCGCGCCCCGCTCGGTGGCGGCGGCCAGCCCCCGGCGGACGGCCGCGCCCAGGCCACGGTTGACGGCCACCGAGAGGAC
>DASUPQ010000891.1 GCA_036280995.1 Actinomycetota bacterium
CTGGGCAGGGTTTCTGTGCTGGCCACAGCGAACCGCGTAGTACGTCCTCGGTCAGCTCGATATGCCTGGCCACCTGACGCATGAGGATGGCCACTGGGGGCGGCACCCGGAGTCAGGTCTGGAAGAAGCCCGTCAGGAACAGCAGCGTCAGCACCAGGCAGACCAGGCCGGCCAGCAGGCCGGCGACGGTCATGCCAAGGGCCGCCGGGCCGGGCCGCTCGCGCCCTCGGCCCAGGGACCCGGCCCCAAGGACGACGGCGACGAAGCCCAGCAGCAGCGCCGGTGGGCTCAGCACGCCCAAGATCAGCCCAACGACGCCGAAGGCGAGCGTGGCCACCGCCAGCCTGTTGCCGCGCTTGCCGGTGGCCGGTCCGTTGTCGTCCAGCCGTGTGGCCATCTGGGCCTCCTGTGACCTGTGGTCGCCGCCTTACCACAACCCGACCGCTGCTGATGGCGACCGACGTGGGTTCACTGTACTGCGTCCCTGAAGCCAGCCCGCCGTTGGGAGGATCGGCGCTCCTGATAGGCCTTCCGACCAGGCGCCTGCTACTCCATGGAGTGGCAGCGTAGCCGCACCGGTCGTGCCGCCCACGATGTGCGCGGTCATGGACGAACCGGTGTGATCACCGCACGACATGGGGCTTGGCGGCGCTAATCTGGCCGGGGATGCTGTGCGGTATGCAGGACATCGCTCGCTTCCTGGCTTCCCACCCGCCGTTCGACGGGCTGCCGCCCGAGCTGCTCGCACAGACCGCGGCCACGGTGGAGGTCGCCTACTTCCCCGGCGGCGCCACCATCCTGCGGCAGGGCGGCGACCCGACCCGCTACCTGCACGTGATCGTCAAGGGGGTGGTGGAGCTCCGCCAGACCGACCAACGTGGCGGCTCGGAGCTGGTGGAAACGCTCGGCGAGGGGGAGACGTTCGGGCAGCTATCGCTGCTGTCGCGCTCCCCGCACCTGTGGGACGTGGTCGCCCGCCAGGACGTGCTGGCCTACCTGATCCCTGCCGAGCAGGTCGAGCGGCTGCGGCACCAGCCCGGCTTCGAGGCGCTGCTGGCCCGTCGGGCCGGGGACCGGCTACGACGTGCGGTCGCTGCTGGCCGGGAGCCCGAGCCCCTGGACCTGTTCTCGGTGCGCGCCGGCGAGCTGATCGACCGGCCGCTGGTCACCTGCGACCCGAGCGAGACGGTGGCCGAAGCGGCCCGGCGCATGCGTGACCAGCAGGTCTCCTCGCTGGTGGTCCGGGCTCGGCCGCCCGGGTTGGTGACGGCATCGGATCTCCGCGACCGGGTGCTGGCGGCCGGCCGAACCGGCGACACGCCGGTGGCGGCGGTGATGACCGCCCCGCTGCACACCATGCCGGCTGAGACGACCCTGGGCGAGGTGCTGCTGGCCATGGTCGACCACGGCATCCACCACCTGCCGCTGGTCAGGGAGGGGCGGTTGGTCGGCATGGTCACCGACACCGACCTGCTGCGACACGAGTCGCGCCACCCGCTGTTCGTGCGCCGCCAGCTGGACCGGGCGGCTAGTCCCGAGGACCTGGCGGTGTGGGCCGGTGAGGTGACCGTGGCCGCGGTCCGCCTGATCGGCTCGGGCTCGCCAGCCGGCGAGGTCACCCGCTTCCTGGCCAGCGCCCACGACGCCCTCTATGTCCGGGTCGCTCGGGACGGCGAGGCGGCCCTGGGCCCGCCCCCGTGCCCGTATGCGCTGCTGGTGCTGGGCAGCGGCGCCCGCGGGGAGCCGACCCTGCGCAGCGACCAGGACCACGCCCTGGTGCTGGCCGACAACCCGCCCGCCGACGCCGCCGCCTGGTTCGCGGGCCTGGCCGAGCACCTGGCGGCCACGCTGGAGCGCTGCGGCCTGCCCCGCTGCCCCGGCGACGTCATGGCCACCAACCCCGCCCGGCGCCTCCCCCGCCGCGCCTGGCAGCAGCAGTTCAGCAGCTGGATCCAGGAGCCCGAGGAGGAGGCGCTGTTGGATGCGGCCATCTGCTTCGACTTCCGCCAGCTCCACGGCGACCTGGACGCCGAGGCGGCGCTGCGGCCGGTGATCCGCCAGGCGGCCGGTAACCGCCGCTTCCTCGGCCGCCTGGCCCGGGCGGCGCTGCGGCGCCGGCCGCCGCTGGGCTTCCTGCGCCAGCTGCGTGGCGACCACCACGGCCGGGTTGACCTGAAGGCGCACGGTACCGCCCCGATCGTCGACCTGGCCCGGCTGCTCGCCCTGGAGGCCGCCAGC
>DASUPQ010000892.1 GCA_036280995.1 Actinomycetota bacterium
TTGGAGGCTCGGGAAAGTGGTGTGCGACGGGCTTGGCGTCGAGGGCTTGGGCGTGGGCCGGGTCATCCAGCGACTCGTGCAGTCGCAGGCACGCCCGACGACCACCGAGGCCAGGGCCTTTGTCAGGAGCGCGGTACGCAACCTCTGCCCAGCACATGCCAGCGCCATCGACTGAGGGCCGGCGGTCCACGCCAGGCAAATGCGGAGCCGCCAGATAGGGGAGTGCCGCGGACACCAGCAGTCACGACCAGTTCCAATTAGGTGATCACAGGTCGACGCGCCGATCCCGGGCGGCATGCTCGGGATTTCTTGATGGTCCCGAAGGTGGTGTAACGGCCGGTCTGCGGGGTTCGTTGCTCAGGAGTAGGAGGAGTGACCTCCGCCGGTCCCAAAGGAGGGCCTATGCGCCGCAGACCGCGCGCCGTGCTTGTCGGACTGTTGCTGTCGCTGGTGGTGATACTGGCCGCCGGGCCAGCGTCGGCGTTGATCCCCGAGACCGAGGTGACGGTCGGCAGCGACGACACCATCTTCTCCCAGAGCAAGCAGAACGAGCCGGCGGTGGCCGTCAACCCAATCGCCCCCCAGATCCTGGCTGCCGGGGCCAATGACAACATCGACATGGAGTCTTGTGACGCCGGGGATCCGACCACCTGCCCGTTCACCCCGGGGGTGGGGCTGTCGGGGGTGCAGTTCTCGACCAACGGCGGCACCTCCTGGGTCCAGCCGACCTATACCGGGTTCTCGGCCCGCGGCTGCCTCGGCCCTGCCGCCTGTGTGCCTGACCCCGCCGGGCCGATCGGGACCCTGCCCAACTACTTCGAGAACGACCTGGTCTCCAACGGCGACCCGGCGGTGGTGTTCGGACCCCGGCCGGACGCCGAGGGAGGCTTTGCCTGGGCGAACGGGGCCCGGCTGTACTACGCCAACATCGCCACCAACTTCCCCGGCCGCCAAGGCTTCCGCGGCCAGGGCGCCATCGCGGTGTCGCGCAGCGATGACATTGCCGGGGCGGTGGCCGGGGACAACGACGCCTGGATGGACCCGGTGATCGTGACCCGCCAGAGCTCGGCGTTGTTCAGCGACAAAGAGCAGCTGTGGGCCGACCAGGCCGAGTCCAGCCCCCATTTCGGCAACGTCTATGTCTGCAACGTCGGCTTCCGTGGTGTGGGGGCGGGGGCGCCGGAGCCGGTGCTGTTCGCCCGCTCCACCGACGGCGGAGCGACCTGGCGGCAGCGCCAGCTGAGCCCGGCCACCAACAACGCCCAGACCGGCGGCCGCCAGGGCTGCACCATCCGGACCGACAGCGACGGCACGGTCTATGTGGTGTGGGTGGGCACCGACATCCAGACCCGCGAGGGCGTGTTCTTCCAGGCCCGGTCCTTTGACGGCGGGGCCAACTTCGAGCGGCCGCGGGTGATCGTGTCGCCGGTCACCAACGTCGGCCAGCTGGACCCGGTCCAGGGCCGCTTCACCGTGGACGGGGTGGCCGGCGCCAGGGCGCCGGTGTTCCCCATGATGGACATCGCCGCCGGCGCCCCCACGGGTGCCGACGCCAGCGACCAGATCGTGATCACCTGGGCCGACGACAGCCTCGGGACCAACCAGGAGCGAGCCTGGGTGGTGTGGTCGACCAACGGGGGTGACAGCTACAGCGCCAAGGTGGTCGCCTCCGAGGGCAGCGACCGGGCCAACTTCCCGGCACCGGCGATCTCCCCCGACGGCCGGGATGTGTACCTGGTCTACAACGCCCACCTGGATCCCTGGCGGACCACCACCGCTGATCCGCGGCGCATGCTGGGGGTCGTCCGTCACGCCAATGTCACCTTGGCCAGCGGTGCCGTGGGGGCGTTCACCACCCTGCATCGGGGGGCGGTCGGGGACGGCCGCGGCTCCAGCGCCAACGGCCTGACGACCGAGTTCCTGGGCGACTACAACTACGCCGTGGCCACCCGCGAGTTCGCCGCCGCGGTGTGGGTGGACAGCCGCAACGCCGCCGTCTGCCCGGCCATCAACGCCTACCGCCAGTCCCTGGTCGACGGCGCGCCCATCCCGGCGCCGGCGCCCAACCAGGACTGCCCTGTCGTTGCCGGCGATCACTTCGGCAACACCGACATCTTCGGCGGGAGCTATCTCGACCCCACCACCCCATAACCGGTCCATATGACAGGTGAGAGGCACCTTCGGACGCCTCTCACCTGCCCTCAGAAGGGGGAATGTCATGCGACGACGCGCGTTCCTCATCTTGCTCGCCTGCCTGGGGCTTGCCCTGGCTGCGGTGGGCCCGGTCGCGGCCGGCCCGCTCACCCCAGGGCCACTCGTCCAGGTCTCCGGCACCAGCGCCTTTCTAGGCTGCACGGCGGATGCGGTTGCCAGCCAGTCGGGCACGGTCTACCTGAACAGTGAGGTCGAGCCCTGGATCGATGTCAACCCGACCAACTCCGCCAATGTGGTGGGGATCTGGCAGCAGGACCGCTGGTCCAACGGGGGGGCGCGGGGACTGGTGGCCGGGGTGAGCACCAACGGCGGCAGCAGCTGGCAGCAGGTGCCGATCCCAGGGATCTCGCTGTGCTCGGGCGGTGACTATCAGCGCTCCACCGACCCCTGGGTCAGCTTCGGCCCCAACGGGACGCTGTATCAGCTGGCCCTGTCCTTCAACGACGTCGCCCCGCCGTTCCTGGCTGCCGACTTCGACCACGCCCTGTTGGCCAGCCGCTCCACCGACGGCGGGCTGAGCTGGAGCGACCCGGTGGTGGTGCGGCGCGACACTGACGCCAACGTGTTCAATGACAAGCAGACGATCACCGCCGACCCCACCGCGGCCAACCTGGTCTATGGCGTGTGGGACCGGCTGGTGTTCCCCTCCAGCGAGGCGGCCAGCGTCCGAGCCAGCTTCCGCACCTCGGCGTTCCGGGGGCCGATCTGGTTCGCCCGGAGCACGAATGGGGGGGTGAGCTGGGAGCCGGCCCGCCAGCTCTATGACCCCGGACAGAACGACCAGACAATCGGCAACCAGATCGCGGTCCTGCCCAACGGGGCCCTGATCAATCTGTTCGCGGAGTTCAACAACGAGAACACCAACCAGCTGCGAGGCTGGACGGTCCGGGTGCTGCGCTCGACCAACAAGGGCCTCAGCTGGTCAGGCCCGATCCTGGTCGATCGGCTGCAGACCATCGGGGTCACCGACCCCGACACCGGCGACGACGTCCGCACCGGGGACATCATCCCGGATGTGGCGGTCGACCCGGTCAGCGGCCGGCTCTCTGCGGTCTGGCAGGACGCCCGCTTCGGCGACGGGGAGTTCGACAGCATCGCCTTCTCCCAGTCCCTGGACGGCGGGCTCACCTGGTCGGCGCCGATCAAGGTCAACCAGACGCCGACCAACCTGCCGGCCGGCAACCAGCAGGCCTTCACCGCCTCGGTCCACGTCAGCGCCAACGGCACCGTCGGGGTCAGCTACTACGACTTCCGCAACAACACCCCGGCGCCGACCACCCTGGAGACCGACCACTTCCTGGTCCACTGCCACCCCACCACCCCGACCGCCTGCGCGACCGCGAGCAACTGGGGTGATGAGGTACGGGTGACCACCAGCTCGTTCAACATGCGCCAAGCCCCCGACGCGGGGGGCTTTTTCACCGGCGACTACGAAGGACTCGACAACATCGGGACCGCCTTCACCTCATTCTTCTCCCAGCCCCACGGAACCGACCCCTCCAGCGCCTTCTTCCGCCGAGTCGGATAGGCACAGGACCAACTCCAGCCGACTGGGGCGAGCCACGCCGGGCGTCCGCCCCGGTCGGCCGAGCGGTCCCCGGCTATTTCGACCAGAGAGAGCCCGGCCAGGCTTCTCGCTCAACGCGGCGCGCTCGACCAGGCTCAGAGCAGATCGTCTACAGCGCCGGCGGCGAACAGGCGGCGAACGCCTGCAACGAGACGGCAGGAGGCGACACGCAACAACACTCGACGCCGAGGTCAGCGGCACGATCGCAGCATCGCCGCTGGTCATGGGATGGCCATGCTTGTGTTTACCCAGCAGCGGTCATGGCGGCCTCGACCGAGGGGCGGGACGGGTTACTCGGGTCCACGGGCCATGTGCTGCACGGCCTGGTCGATTCCCTGGCCGCCTTCGACGTCCTCCAGATAGAGCCGGCCCCAGATGATGCGGTCGCCGCGGACCCCGAAGATGGTGACCCCGCGCATCTCCAGGCGGGTCCCGTCGGTACGGGTGCCGTGCCAGTGCCACTCGGCCCAGCCGGTGTCGTTCTGCTCGGCCGAGCGGAGCAGCTCGGCCTGGAAGTCGGGGACGCCGGCGAAGACCTCGGCCCAGTTCGTCCGGACCTGCTGGCGGCCGACGAATGCCCGGTCGGGATGCAGGGGTTGTTCGCTGCGGTACTGGGGGTCGAAGCAGGCGACGAAGGCGTCCAGGTCGTGGCGGTTCTGGGCGTCGCGGAGTCGCCCGAGCACCTCGCTCACAAGATCTCGCCTCCCCGGGAAGTGTCCAGGACGCCATGCAGCCTCCACGATGGACCGGTGGAGCTGACCGCGAAAGACTCCGCTGAAGAAGCGGTCACACCGATGCGGCGGTCGGGTCAGCGGCTGTCGCCAGTGAGGTGCCGATAGACGGAGGCGCGGCTGACCCCAAGGGTCTTGGCGATCGCGGCCACGCTGTACGGCCCCGAGCGATACATCTGCTGGGCACCTGGAGCTTGTGGACGGTCATGACTGAGGGTCGGCCGCCGCGGCGGCCCCGGGCCCGGGCGGCGGCCAGCCGGCGGTCATGCGCTCGCGAATCAGGTCGCGTTCGACCTCGGCCAAGGCGGCGAACACATGAAAGACGAGCTTGCCGCCGGGAGTGGTGGTGTCAATCGCCTCCTGCAGGCTGCGGAACCCGACGCCGCTCGGCGAGGCCGGTGATGGTGTCGACCAGGTGCCGCAGGGAGCGGCCAAGGCGATCCAGCTTCCAGACGACCAGGGTGTCGCCGGG
>DASUPQ010000893.1 GCA_036280995.1 Actinomycetota bacterium
CGGCCTCGAGGGTGTTGTCGAGCCGGGCGCCGCGGAGCCTGGTGAACAGCTTGTCGGCGCGGGCGTAGACGACGCTGTGGCGGCGGCGGATGGCGATGTGGCCCAGCGCCGTGGCCAGGTGCGTCTTACCGACCCCGACCGGACCCAGGATCAAAACACCGGTGGCGTTCTCGGTGAACCGGAGCGAGGTCAGGTCCGACCACAGGGTCCGGTCGTAGGCCAGGTCGGGCAGGTCGTCGAAGGTGTCGAGCCGCATGGCCGGGTCGAGACCGGCCTTCCCGGCGCGCAGGGCGGCGGAGCGGGTGCCTCGGCGGGCGACTTCGTCGGCCAGCAGCAGTTCCAGGAACGCGGCGTGACCCATGTTGGTCTGCCGGGCCAGCAGCAGCCGCTCTGGCAGGGTCTGTTTCAGCCCGGACAGCTTCAGCGTCGACAAGATCTTCGACAGATCCGACCCGACCGGGTCGACCACGGTGCTCATCAGGCGCTCACCTCCTCGGCGGCGGCGCCACGGACGACCACCAAGTGGCCGGTCCCTTCACTGGCGAGGCCGGTCCCTTCACTGGCGAGGCCGGTCCCCTCGGTGGCGAGGCCGGTCCCCTCGGTGGCCGGGCCGGTCCCGTGAGTGGCGAGGGTGTACTCGGCTGGGTCTCGGGCGAACCGGCCGGCGGGTGGGGTGAGCCCGGGCAGGCTCGGCGCGGTCGTCTCGGTGGCTCTGGTCAGCATCGAGTCGATCTTGGAGACCGAGATGACGTCGAGGTCGAGCGCGGTCGCGCAGGCCTGCTCGACCGGGCCGGGACCGTAGCGGCGGACCAGGCCGAGCAGTCGGTAGACCGCCCGCATCCGGGTCCACGGCAGCGGGTCGTCGAGCAGCCGTTCGGCGTAGATCCCGATGTTGGGTCCGTGGCCGGCGCAGACCCCGATCAGCCGGGTCAGGTCCCGCAACGCGTAGCCGGTCTTCTCCGCCGGCAGGTCGGCCGGGTCGGTCGACCGCCGGCCCGGTGGTTGCCGGGGATGACACTTGATCAGCCGGCCGTTCGCGTAGAGCCTGACCAGCTGCGAATCGGCCCGGGCGTCCAGGTACTGCCCGAGCAGGTGCCTCGGCGCGGAATACAGCGACCGGCCGACCTCGACGTGGAAGTCGCGGTGCACCTTCACCCGGGCGAAGATCGGCATGTCATACGGTGCCGGGACCGGCAGCAACACCCCGGCCTCTCGGTCGCGGAAGACTTCCAACGGCCGGGCCTGCAAGCTGCCGTGGATCCGCATCCCGGCCCGGCCGACGCACCACGCCTCCGCCCGGCGTTGCGCATCGGCCAGGTCGGCGAAGCTCTCCCCGGCCCAGAAACTGTTCCGGACGAACTGGACCGCCCGTTCCACCCGAGGCTTGTCCCGCGGCGACCGGACCCGGGCCGGGTCGGTGACAAACCCGGCATGCTGGGCATAGTCCAACCAGCCCGTCGACAGCTGCGGGTTGACCGCGTCCGCGCGGGTCACCACCGGCTTCAGGTTGTCCGGAACGAGCACCTTGAACACCCCGCCGAAGAACATCCACGCCGCCTCACAGCCGGCGATCACCGCCGCCAACGTCTGGGCGTGGGTCAACCACACGAACAGGTGCCGCGACACCACAGCGGTGAAGATCAACGCATGCAGCTTGCGCCGCTGCCCGGTCTCCGGATCGACCAACCAACCCAGGTAGCCGAAATCGATCTGGCACTCCACCCCCGGCTCCCCGTCGACCACCGGCACCGTGGTCGCCTTCGGCCGATAGCCGCACCGCTCGGTGGCAAACCGGTGCAGCGTCCGATACGGCACCACACACCCCTGCCGTGTCAGCAACTCGTGAATCTTCACGATCGTCAACGGCCGGCCACCCTCCCTACCGGCCACCCAGTCCCGGATCTGCTCCTCGCGGCCGGCCAGCACCTCCCACGCCTGCCCGTGCCCGTTCGGGCGGGCCGGGCGGACCGCAGCCACCACCTGCCCCACCAAGGCATCATCGACCGTGGCGAACCCGGCCGACCGTTCCAACCCCGCCGCCTGCGCCGCCTCGACATAGCGGCGGGCCGTCTTCCGGTCCACCCCCGCCCGCGCCCCAGCCGTGCGCGTCCCAGCCCCCTCAAGCCAGGCGCGCAGCACCTCCTTGACCTCGATCACACTGACCTCCCGAAATCCCACCGCCGCAGACCCTCCACATCGACAACACCGATGCGGCGATCAAACGAGCGAACCGAGGAACCACCGGCGCGACGCGCCGAATGGTCCCATGACTGGCAATCCGGGTGGTCCCATGAACCTGGCAGAAAACCGGTCCGACCGGTCCCATGCTCATGGCAGGCGACAGCCGATCATTGCGCGCACAGCCGCCCGGTTGGACCGAACCCCCTGTCCAACCACGGTCGGTCAAGCCGAGCGACTACCGTCCCCCTTCCACCCCGCCATGGGCGCAAGACCCGCCAGATCGCCTGTGACACAAGCAAACGAGACGTCGGCGGCATCAGGAGGGATCGCCCATCGGCGTCGATCCGATCGTTGTCGGATCTGGGTCGATTGGACGACATCTCCG
>DASUPQ010000894.1 GCA_036280995.1 Actinomycetota bacterium
CATCATCCTCGCCCGCCACACCGACGGCGAATCGATCCGCACTATCGCCCGCGCCACCAAGGTGTCCGTCGGCACCGTCCACAACGTCCTCGCCGACCATCGCGACAGCAGCGCCTGATCACCGTTGGTCAGCCCATATCCGCCCGATCCTCGGCGGATGCTACGGCGACCCCAGGTAGTGCGTGGTCCACAGGACGGCGGCGTTGGTCACCAGCGTCAGGCACAGCGCCTGGTCGACCTGGTCGTCGAGGTGACGGCGCCGGACGTGACCTTGGTGGGCGAAGAACAGATCGCGCCGCAGTGCGTGCAGGCTCTCGCCCTTGTTCAGCTGGCGCCGTACCCGCCGCCGCAGCTCCTCGTCGGCGACATATCGACACAGGTAGATGGTGCGCACCAGCCGGCCGTATTCCTGCAACGCCCGCGCGTGGGAGTTCTGGCGACCGCTGGCGTGCAGCTTGGCGATGAGCAGGCTTGCGGTCGTGTGCCCGAACTTCATCGAGCCGGCGAGGCGGAGCAGATCGTTCCAGTGCTCGGCGATCGGTTGGGTCTGGATGGGTTGGGTGAGCAGCGGCCCGGGGTGCGGGTACCGGGAGCGCCAGGACGACCCGGCACCGAGGCGATACAGCTGCAGGCGCCCGATATCGCGGATGCGCGGGGAGAACTGCAACCCGGCCAAGTCGAAGATCGCGAAAGTGGCCAGGGTCTGACCGGCGGTATCGGTGGTGTGCTCGGCGATCGGCAGATCGGTCGGGTTGCCGAAGATTTCATCGAGCACCGCGACCGCCTCGCGCCAGGTCGTTGGGATGACTTTGGTGCCGTAGGTCGAGTGCTGATCCGAGACGTGGGTGTAGGTGGTGGTGCCCTCGTCGAGGAAGTAGCGCGACAGCGCGCGTGCGGTGAGGCTGCGCCCGCGCTGGGGGAACCGCTGTCCGTCCGAGGAGGACAGGGTGCCGCCGCCCCACAGCCGGGCGAGCGGGTGGCGATGGTGGGCGTTGACCAGGCGGGTGTTGGCTTCACGAAGCGTCTCCTGGCGCAGGTACCACTGCGAGGTCCAGGCGAGGGTGTCTTCGGAGATGCCCGAGGCGTCGGCCATTCCGGCGTAGCCGAGGTTGCAGGCGTAGGCGAGCACCGAGGCGTAGAGGTTGCGGACCAGGTCGGGGTTGCGCGGCTGGGCGCCGCCGGCGTGGGTGAACGCCTCACTGAAGCGGGTGTCGCGGTCGACCTCGATCAACAGCGCCGGGAGGTGGACCTGTGGAAGCCGCGCGGCGACCGCGTCGGCGAGCGCGGCTGCCTCGGCCGGGAGCTGTTCTGCGGGCAGCGGCGACACGATCAGATCACCGTCCTGGCCCACCCGGGCCAGGCCTTCGCTGGCCGGATCGGTGAGCACCCGCTCCAGGTCGGCGACGGCAGCGTGCAGCTCGTTCTCCAGGCGTTGCAGTTGGCGGGTCGGGTCGGGGTCGCTGCCGGTGACGGTGCAGAAGTCCTCGCGCTGCGCTATCCACTTCTGGACCGGGATCAGCAGCGTCGTCGGGTCGGTGTAGCGGCGGGAGCCCGGCACCCACACGTCGCCGGAACGCAGCCGGGCCTGAACCCCGTACAGCACCGCCAGTTCCCAGTAATGGCGGTAGGCGGCGCCGCGTCCCTGCCCCACCGTCTGGTCGAGGTAGCCGCGCCAGCGGGCCGGCACGAACGACGTCGCTGCCTCGCTGGTCGCCGTGTCCGGCACGCTGGTGCGACCGGAACCGTTCAGCTGACGCAGTACCTCGACCGCGGCCAGCAGCGCGGCCACGTCGGCGCTGGCCGTGTTGCCGGTCAGCGGCAGCGCCGCGATCACCGCCGGGGTAAAGGTCCGCAGATACTTGTACCGAGCCGCGAGCAGATCGAAATGCCCGTGATCGCGCGGCTCCCGCTCGTCGGCCGGCCGGCGGGCAGCCTGCAGCCGCGCCATCCCGACCCGAGCGCGGACCAAGCGGCCGGCGTCCGCATCGGACACCCCCGGGTCGGCCAGGACGTCAAGCACCTCGTCCAACAGGCGGCCGCGGTCGATCTCCACCTGGGCACGTTCCACGACACG
>DASUPQ010000895.1 GCA_036280995.1 Actinomycetota bacterium
GAACTTGTCCCAGTCGGGTTCGGTGTGGATGTTGCGGATGGCCGCCGACAGCCGCTGGCTGAACGCCACCGCACACGGCCCCTGAGCCAGCCGCTCCTGGCCGCCCTCGACGGTCTGGGCGGTCTGGTCCGAGGCGCTGGCCCAGCGCAGCTGCCCGCCGGCGTCAACCAGCATCAGCCCGGCCGCATCGGCTCGGAACAGCTGCTTGGCCCCATCGGTCACCTGCTGCAAGGTGCGGGCCAGGCCCCGTTCTGGATCCAGGCTCCCTAAGGCACCGATGCTCTTGGCCAAATCGGTGGGATCGATGGGCATGGCGCTCCCTGCCTTTCTGGGGAGCCGGGAACTGGCGACCAATCAAGCGAGCCCGGAGCACGCGCCGAGGTGCCGAGCGAGCCACCAGGCCGTCGCCAGCCGGCAGGTCTGGATCGGGGCGAGGGCTAGGCCCCAGGTGCCACCGTCCAGGTGGCCACGAGGCGAACAGGGACTACGCGGATTACTGTACGCCCGCCGTCCCCTGGCTCAAACCCCTGGCCGGCAGCCAACAGATTGATCTCCGGTCCCGGCGGCTACACAGCGCATGCAGCCTCGGGCAGGGAACCGCCGCGACCGGGCCCGTCGCGGCGGGCAGGTTGGCCCAAACCCCGCTGGCCTGCCTCCCTCGCCCGAGGCTGCCTCCACCCTGGCACCACTGCCACCGCCGTACCGGTCAATGCCCAATACGGCCAGCCTTGTCCGACAGGTTGGTGGGCCGATGTCAGTCGGAAGGGCGGGCAGCGTCGGCGGCGCGCAGCGGGTCTTGCCACGCTCCACAAGCGCTCATTGGGGTGGCGAGAATCGCCGAGAGTGGCTGTTCTGGGTGGTTTGTGGCCGCGTGGGGCTGGCTACTCAGCAGCGGCCCGGCAGCAGGCTGGGCTGATGTGAAAGGGCCCAGTCCCCGCCCTTTCCGCCACGGAGGCATCCTTCATGGCTCGACGTCCTGACTCCGCCGCGCCCTCGACCCGGCACCCCAGCCAGCTGCTGGCCCTGGCCATCGGCGCCGTCTACACCCTGATCGGCATCCTCGGCTTCCTGGTCACCGGCTTCGAGAACTTCGCCGCCGAGACCGACAAGACCCTGCTCGGCTTCGAGATCAATCCGCTGCACAACCTGGTCCACCTGGCCATCGGCCTGGCCGGGCTGGCCTTGTGGCGCCGGCTGGATACGGCCAGGACCTATGGGTGGCTGCTGGCCGCCGGCTACGGGCTGGCCTTCATCTATGGGCTGTTCGCGGCGGGCAACCGCGACATCAACTTCCTGTCGCTGAACGGCGCCGACAACATCCTGCACCTGGTCAGCGCCGCCGCCGGGCTGGCCATCGCCCTATGGCCGGCGCAGAGAACCGCCCGCCGCGGTGGTCTCGCCGACCGTGGCGCCTGACCCGCGCAACATAAGGCAGGTAGCCCGCACAGCAGCCATGGAGCGTCCACCCGCACCGCTGCGTTCTCCTCTCGACGTTACTGCTGAGTGACGAACAACCGAAGGAACGATAGGCATGGCACTTACTGACAACACCCTTGCCCGCAGCCTGCACGATGTCGGCCTGGCCGCCTGGTTCGGCGGGTCGCTGATGGGCGCGGCCGGGGTCAACGGCGCCGCCGCGGTGGTCCAGGACCCCAACCAGCGGCTGCGGGTGGCCAACACCGGCTGGGCTCGCTGGACCCCGCTGAATCTGGCCGGGATCGCCGCCCACCTGGCCGGTGGGGCGGTGCTGACCGGGGCCAACCAGGGCCGCCTGGCCGGCCAGCAGGGCGTGGCCGCCGCGAGCGCGGTCAAGACCGCCCTGACTGTGGCCGCGCTGGGCACCACGGCCTACGCCCGGGTGCTGGGCAAGAAGCTGGAGCGGGCCGGCGACGTCCCGGTCGAGGGCGGCACCACCCCCAACCCCACCACTCCCGAGGAGGTGGCCCGTGCCCAGCGGCAGCTCACGGCGCTGCAGTGGGTGATCCCGGTCCTGACCGGGGCGATGCTGGTCGTCAACGCCCGCATGGGTGAGCAGCAGCGCCCGGCTCAGGTCAGCAAGGGCCTGGTCCGGCGGCTGCTCCCGGGTCGCTAGGTGGCCGCCAGCTGAGCTCGGCGTGGAGCTGCTGGTCGCGAGGGAGCTGTCGGTGTCCCGGGACGGGGCGACCTACCACGGCCCGGCTGGCTGGGCCGGCCCGTGGTCGGTCCAGGCCACCAGCCGCAGGGCGGACCGCAGACGGACAACCTCGAGGAGGAGCGGGCGAGGAGGAGGGTGATGGTGCGGGAGGGGCGGTTATGCGCGGCCGCGGTGGCAGCGCCGCAGGGCGGCAAGCGATAGAGGCGCCAGTGGAACAGGCCAGCAGCGATCTCGGAGCCCGGCTCGCGGTCGATCGACAGGGCGCGATCGATGAGATCTATGCCGCCTTGGGCACAACCGTGCTCAGCTACCTGCAACGGCTCGTTGGCCGAGATGACGCCGAAGACGTCCTGCAGCAGGTCTTCTACGAGGTTTGGCGACACAACGGTCGCTACGACCCCTCCAGGAGCCTGGCGGGATGGGCGCTCGGCATCGCGCGCAACCGAGCGATCGACCACCTGCGTCGTCAGCGCAACACCGCCGTCGCGTTGGAGACCATGGATGACATTCCCGGTGAGGACGGCCGAGAACTGACCGAGCGCTACGCACATGCCCATGAGGTTCGCAACGCGCTCATCCGTCTGCCCGAGGAGCAACGCGAGGTCCTTGTGCTGGCGTACTTCGGCGGCTACACGCAGTCAGAGATCTCCAGGCGCCTGGACCTTCCGCTTGGAACCGTCAAGGCGCGAGCGTTCCGGGGCCTGCGCCGCCTCGCCAAACTCCTTACCCCGTAGCACCAAGGCTGGGCCGGGCATCGCAGCCGCTGCACCCTTCGAGATGAAGATGATCAGACGGCAGATAGACGGCCGTGCAGAGAATAAGATACGAGATGGTTCCGAAGGCTAGGATTAGCCTGGCGTGCGTGGACCTCAAGACCGGATGAACGCATACCGATCCGCCGATTGAACGCAGAACTTTGATCCCACGGTCGGGCGCGACCTGCGGAAACGATCGTCCGCGCAGCGGTTACCGGCATTTAGCTGATAAGGATGAGGTCCCTGCGTTCGCCTCGTCCCCCGGATTGCTCTCCAAGTCAGGCGCCCCCGGCGTGAGCCGAGGGCGCTGAGTAGCGATTGCTGGAGCGATTGCTCAGAACGGTGCCGGGTCGTTGAAGTCGCCGCGTTCGGCCTGCCGCTCCCGCCCCTGGGCGCGGTC
>DASUPQ010000896.1 GCA_036280995.1 Actinomycetota bacterium
GGCGCGCAGGTTGGACCGGGCGATCTGACGCTGGCGCTGGCGACGGCGGAGGCGGAGGTCGCGAGCGGTGGGCTCCTGGTCGTTGTCGATGGTCGCGTCGAGGCGGAGCCTGGCGGCGCTCGACGGCCGCAACTCCTTCCAGTAACCCTCCGCCACTCCGGCCATCTCGACCCCCGAACCGTCAAACCACCCGGACCCGCTCCGCCGTGCTCCAGGACCTGGGTCGCCCTGCGATCCCCGAACCACAGTTCCCATGAACCCATCTTGTCTTCGTCGCCGATCCCGATCCGGTTCATCATGACGATCCGTCGTCTCGGCCGGGTGTCGTGGCCGTGTCGGTCTCGTTACGCCACCAGCGAAGCTCGGTCACGATCCAGCGGCCGCCGCCGGCGTCCAGGCGGAGCGCCACCGGGCGGACGAGGTCGCCCTTCCGCACCACCGCCACCGTGTCCGCCAGGCCGGGCAAGTCCTCCTGGCAGCAGATGGAGATGACCGAGCGGCCACTGGGAAGCGGGCCACCTCGCCGGCCGATGCAAGGCTCCAGCTCCTCCCAGAGCTCGCGGCTGACGACCCGCTCCAGCTGGCTCACGCTCCGGCATCCGGCCTCCACCTCGAGCAGCGCCAGTGCGATCTCCCGTGTCACGGCCACCGGGGACGGCAGGTTGGCTCTGGCCCGCCGCCGCGCCGCTCGCAGATCCCGCTCCGCCGGGTCCCGCACGACCACGAACCGGTTGCGCCGAGCCGCCGCCCGCCGGCGTTGCTGTTGCTCCTGCCGCGTCCGCCCCTCCGAGGCCCCGGGCAGATCCGGAACCGGCTGGAGCGGCTGCGCCGTTCCGGGTCCGGCGGCCCGCAACGGGGCCGTGGTCGTCTGTGCCGGGGTCGGCTGCTGCGATGGTGTCTGGGCTGATGAGGTCGGCGCTGGCGTCCTCTGCAGCGGCACCGACGCGGGCCGGGCCGCTCCATTCCGGATCTCGTCCTGCTGCCGGGTGCCTTCCTGACCTGGCCACTGCGGCGCCGACGTCGTCACGGAGGCAACCTCCTCTATTTGCTTCCATTTACCTTCGTTTGACTCTATTACATCCCGTTAGCTCTCCGCACAAGGTCATGCACAGGCCGAATGGCGGACGTTGTCGGCGGAGCGATCAGGGAGTGACCGCCAGCGTCCACCGAGACCCGGCGGCTGGGCGGTCGAGGATTCCTGCCATGAGGCAGGCCTCGAACGTGGCCGCCACCTGCGAGGCTGAGGCAGCGTGGCCGGCGGCTTCCGGCGCCGCCGCACCGGGATCGCCAGCCCGGGCCAGGTGCAGCGCAGTCCAGCCGTTGAGGACGGCGGCGTGCCATCCATCGGCACGGGCCCTGGCGGCGACGCGACCGGCTTCGCGTCCCAAGCCAAGCTCCGAATCACGGCCGATCACCAGCCCGCACGCCATCCCCCAGGTTCGCCTGGCCCACCACGCCCGCAGCACCAGCGCGCCTCCGGGCGGGGGAGTGATCGCGAGGACGTTTCCGAGGCCACGGAGCGCGACCACCGCCTGGGCGGACACGCCGTACGGCCCCTCGCAGGTCACGACGGCCCCGGCGCTCGCTCGCCATGCCATCGCGCCCGCCGCCGGCCGCCAGCGCCGCAGCGGCGCGGGAAGCCCCCGTGCCCCGGCAGCCCCCACCCCGGCGAGGGCGACAGCCGGCGCGACCGCCACCAGCCCAGGCAGCCCCGGACCCAGCGTCAGGCGCGCTCCCATCCCGGGAACCCCTGTGACCTCATCGACCCGGCCGGCGGCTCGCACCCCCGCCGCCCGTTCGATCTCCGCGATCGCCTCGGCGGCACCCGCCAGCCATCGCGTCCTGCCAGGGGCTCTGAACAGGACCATCGACTGGACCTGATCTCCCGTCCACTCCCGTTCCGCTGGCCGCACGGCGCTGGCGGTCCGGCGGGCCGAATGATCAGCGTCGTGATCTGGTGGCCGCTCGATCGCGAGCGCGACCTCGGTGGCCCACGAGGGCAGCTCGGCCGGTCCAGTGATCCGGTACGCGTACCAGCCAGGTCGCGGCCTGGGGACGTCCCAGCCCGCACGGGTCCGCCGTCTCCGAGGCTGGTGGGCGCCGGACCCGGCGGTGGGAACCGGAGGAGGGCCACTGGCGTGGGGGTCGGTGGTCGACCCGGGCGTCAGGAAACGGTGCAGGTTGTCGCCACCGTGCCCCGTGCGCTTGCCGTCGATGCCGCCGTCGGGATGCCAGTCCGGGTTCAGGTTGGGCGAGCTCACGGCAACCCGCCGAAGTCGACCTGGCGGACGGTCAGCCCACGAGGCCCAACCGCAAGCTGGACGCGTACCGGGACGAGGTAGCTGGCACGGCCGACCGGCGGGCGGGC
>DASUPQ010000897.1 GCA_036280995.1 Actinomycetota bacterium
GCTGGGCTGCTGGCCGGGCTGGAGCCTGGGCGGGCCGACCTGGACGCGCGGGTGCTGGTGCCGCTGCTGGAACGCGGCGAGCTGGCCGGGCGGGCGTTCCAGGGCCCGATGGCCGACGCCGGCACCCTGGCCCGCCTGCTCGACGTCTCGGCCGGCCTTCTGACCGGCCGCTGGCCCTACGCCCTGCCGCCGGGTCGCGCCTGCCGGGGGGCCGGGCCCGGGCCGGTGTTCGCCGGCCCGGGGGCCGAGGTCGACCCGGCGGCCGTGCTGGCCGGGCCGGTGATGCTGGACGCCGCCGCCCGGGTCGGCCCCGGCGCGGTGGTGACCAGGGCGGTGGTCGGCCCCGGGGCCGTGGTCGGCCCCGGGGCCCGGGTGGTCGGCGCGTTCCTCGGCCCCGGCGCCGGGGTGCCCCCCGGCGCCACCGCCACCGCCGCCCTCGTCCCCGCCCCTCCCGACCCGGACCCCGAGCGCGACCACGACCCCGCGGGGTAGCCTCGGGCCGGCGTTGATCCCAGGGAGGAGGAGCTCGTGGCCGACCCGCTCACGATCGGTCTGCTCGGCGGCACCGGACCCCAGGGCCGGGGGCTGGCGATGCGGATGGCCCTTGCCGGGCATCGGGTGCTGCTCGGGTCGCGCGACCCGGCGCGGGCGGCGGGGATCGTGGCCGACCTGCTGGACGGGCGGGACCTGCCGATCGAGGGGGTCGGCAACCCGGACGCGGCCGCCAAGGCCGACGTCGTCTTCCTCGTCTTCCCCTATGCCGGGCAGGCCGACGTGCTGCCCGACCTGGCCGGGCCGATCGGCGCCAAGGTGGTGGTCGACGTCATCAACCCGCTCGGTTGGGACGACCAGGGCCCCTACCTGCTGGAGGTGCCCGAGGGCAGCGCCGCCGAGCAGGCGGCCGCCCTGCTGCCCCAGGCCCGGGTGGTGGCCGCCTTCCACCATGCCGCGCCCAAGCTGCTGGCCGACCCCGAACGGCAGGTCGAGACGGACGTGCTGGTCGTCAGCGACGACCCGGAGGCCAAGGGGCTGGTGCTGGAGCTGGCCGACCAGATCCCCGGCTGCCGGGGGGTCGACGCCGGGCCGCTGCGGCTGGCCCGCCAGCTGGAGGGGTTCACGGCGGTGATCGTCGGGATCAACCGCCGCCACAAGATCCACGCCGGCCTGCGGATCTCCCGGCTCGGCGACGAGCGCCGCCGGCGTCTGAACGCGGAGCTGCGACCGGGGAATCGGGACCGGGAGGAGGGCCCGTGAGGATCTACACCCGCAGGGGCGACGACGGCACCACCGGGCTGCTCTACGGCGGCCGGGTCGACAAGAGCGACCAGCGCACCGAGACCTACGGCACCACCGACGAGGCGGTGGCCGCCCTCGGCATGGCCAGGGTGTTCATCGCCGACAGCATCCTGGCCGACCTGGTCCTGCGGCTGCAGCGGGAGCTGTTCGTGGCCGGGGCCGAGCTGGCCACCGCCACCGAGAACAGCCACAAGCTCAGCCCGGGCGAGACCAAGGTGACGGCCGAGATGGTCGACGGGCTCGAGGAGGCGATCGACGAGTACGTGGCCCGGACCCACATGCCCGAGGAGTTCATCGTCCCCGGCGAGTCGCGCGGCTCGGCCTTCCTGGACTACGCCCGGACCGTGATCCGCCGGGCCGAGCGCCAGACGGTGGCCATGGACCGGGCCGGGATGCTGGTCGACGGCGAGGTCGTCCGCTACCTCAACCGCCTGGCCGACCTGATCTTCGTGCTCGCCCGCTACGAGGAGGGCGACTTCCGCACCCTCCGCACCGGCTGACCGTGCGGCACGTCACCGACGCCCGCGGCACCTCGGTGGCGCTGCCCGACCGGGTCGGGCGGGTGGTGAGCCTGGTCCCGTCGCTGACCGAGTGGCTGGTCGTCACCGGGGTGGGGGAGCGGCTGGTCGGGGTCACCGACTGGTGCGTGGAGCCGGCCGGCGCGCTGGAGGGGCTGACCAGGGTCCGGGGCACCAAGAACCCCGACCTGGCGGCCATCCGCGGCCTGGAGCCCGACCTGGTCGTGGCCAACGCCGAGGAGAACCGCAAGCTGGACGTCCAGCGCCTGGAGGCGGGCGGGCTGGCCGTGTTCGTGACCATGCCGACCACCGTCGCCGGGGCCGTCGGCGAGCTGCGCGACCTCGCGGCCGCCGTCGGCGACCTGCCGGGGGCGGCGGCCCTTGACGCCGAGCTGGTCGCCGCCGTGGCCGACGCCTACCGCCGCCAGCCGGCCCGCCGCGTCCGCTACGCCTGTCCGGTCTGGCGCGACCCGTGGCTGTGGCTGGGCCGCCGGACCTATGCGGCCGACCTGCTGGGCCTGGCCGGGGGCGAGCCGGTGCTGGACGACCCCGCCACCCGCTACCCGAAGCTCGACCCGGCGGAGCTGGCCGCCCGCGCCCCCGAGGTGGTGCTGCTTCCCTCCGAGCCGTACGAGTTCGGCCAGGCCGACGCCGACGAGGTGGCCGCCGCCTTCGCCGGGACCCGGGTCGAGCTGGCCGACGGCCGCGCCCTCACCTGGTACGGCCC
Organism: Actinomycetota bacterium; assembly: GCA_036280995.1. Classification (NCBI taxonomy): domain Bacteria; kingdom Bacillati; phylum Actinomycetota; species Actinomycetota bacterium. The sequence goes on from DASUPQ010000897.1 coordinate 2,542, forward strand.
GCGCATCCCGGCCGCCCTGGCCAGCTTCCGCGAGCTCCTGGGTGGGGCGCCGTGAGCGGCGAGCACCTCACCGACGGCTGGGAGCCGGACCTGCCGGTCGGCGACACGCTGCTGCGGCGGTTCCTGTTCAACCTGGCCGCCTTCCACGAGGTGCCGGCCGTCGCGGCCGGGGGCAGGGTGCTGCGCCGCGACGACTTCGTCGCCGCCGATCTGGGCCGCCCGGCGGCCATGCACAACGCGGCCACGCTGCTGCGGCCGCTGCCTTTCGACCGGCCCGGGGAGGTCCTTGACGAGGTCGAAGGGTTCTTCGACGGCGGCGGCTCCGGCGAGGTCTACCTGTGGAGCGCCTGGCCGACCCCGGATCTGCGCCCCCGCGGCTGGGTGCTGGAGGGGCACCCGCCGATGCTGCTGCGGCCGCCGGGAGGCGGGCCGGTCCCGCCGGTCCCGCCCGGCCTCCGCGTCGAGCGGGTCGCCGGGGCCGGCGCCCTGCGCGACTGGGAGCGGGTGGCGGTGGACGGCTTCCCCTACCGCGAGCTCCAGCCGTACCGCCCCGGGGCGCTGCTGGACGAGCGGGTCCTGGCCGACGGGCGGCTGCGGCTGTGGGTCGGCTACGAGCACGGCCGGGCCGTCTGCCTCGGCTCGCTGTTCGTGGACGCCGGGGTGGCGCACTTCTCGCTCGGGGTGACCCTCCCGGAGGCCAGGCGCCGCGGCTACTGGGCGGCCATGGCCGCCGTGCGGCTGCTGGACGCGCCCGGCCTGCCGTTGGTCGGGGTGTTCAGCGACATGAGCAGGCCCAGCGCCGAGGCGATCGGGTTCCTGCCCATCGCCCGCTTCACCCTCTGGCACCGGGCCCGCTGAACCGCCGCCGGCCTACTTCTTGATGAGCTCGGCCTCGATTTCCAGGCGGACGTCCTTGGAGAGCAGGAACCCGCCCGTCTCCAGGGCGGCGTTCCAGGTCAGGCCCCAGTCCTCCCGGTTGACCTTGGCCACGACCCCGGAGAAGCCGATCCGCTGGTTGCCCCAGGGGTCGATGGCGCCGCCCAGGAACTCGACCTCCACGGTGACCGGGCGGGTCGTGCCCTTGATGGTGAGCTCGCCGTCGACCTTCCACTCGGTCTCGCCCTCGCCGGGCCGGATG
>DASUPQ010000898.1 GCA_036280995.1 Actinomycetota bacterium
AAGACGCGCAGTGCGACCGGCTGCCAGAAGTCGCTCCCTTGATCCGACGCGCTTCCTGACCAACGGCATCAGCGGTTTCGGGTGCGGCTCGTCTGGAGTGATGCTCCCATGTTGGTGAGGGCAGCGTCCTGATCGCCCGACACGCGTGGAAATCCCCGACTTCGGCCCGAGGGAGCGGTTGCCTGTCTGTATCTATCGATGGATACAGATTGGGGTTAGCATGCCGTGCATCGCGAATCGAAGCCGACCATTGCTGCTGCAGGGCAGCCTGACCACGTTCCGGCGCCGCTGCGGGAAGCCGACCTGCCGCTGCGCGACCGGGGAGCCGCACGAGAGCCCGGCCCTGCGGTTCACCGAGGACGGGCGGACCAAGACGCTGACCTTGACCGCCGCCGAGGTGGCGGAGGTGACCGCGGCTTTGGCCCGCTATGAGCAGGCCAAAGCCGATCTGGACGCGCAGGCGGCCGAGGGCATCGCCCGGCTGCGCGGCAGCCGCGCCGCCCACGGCACCCGCCGATGACCGGCCCGACCGGGCAGCCGGCCGTTCTCGGCGCCGACTCCCGGGGCTGTTTCGACCGGCTGCTGGACTGGCTGGAGGGCGGCCAGGCCATCGGCATGACCCACGCCGAGCTGGAAGACGAGCTGGCCTGCCGGGGCCGGGAGCTGCTGCGGCGGATGCTGCAAGACCACCTGAGTCTGCGCGCGGCCAACGAGCCGCGGCTGGCCGCGGTGGCCGACCAGGACGCGGTCGTGCATGCCGCGGTCGAGACCGGTCACCGGCGCACGCTGGCCAGCGTGTTCGGCCCCGTCCAGGTGGAACGGCTGGCCTACCGCCACCGCGGCCACCACAACCTGCACCCCGCCGACGCGGCGCTGAACCTACCCCTGGAGCGGCACTCCCACGGGCTGCGCCGGCTGGCCGCGACCGAGTCCACCCGGGGATCGTTCGACCAGGCCGGCGCCGCCATCACCCGCGCGACCGGCCAGCGGGTCGGCAGACGCCAGGTCGAGCAGCTCACCGCCCGCGCCGCGGTCGACATCGCCGACTTCTACGCCACCGCCGAGCACACCCAGCCCGCCGCCGATGACGTGCTGGTCCTCTCCGCCGACGGCAAGGGCATCGTGATGCGGCCCGACTCGCTGCGCCCGGCCACCGCCAAGGCCGCCGCGAAAGCGAGCACCAAGCTCGCCACCCGACTGTCCAAGGGCGAGAAACGCAACCGCAAACGACTGGCCGAGGTCGGCGCCGTCTACGACCTCACCCCGGTGCCCCGCCAGCCCGGCGACGTGCTCGCCAGCAGACACGACAACGACCGACCGGCACCGGCGCCGGCGCCGAAAGCCAAGAACAAGTGGCTCACCGCCAGTGTGGTCGACGACGCCGCCGAGGTCGTCGCCGCAGTGTTCGACGAGGCCGAACGGCGCGACCCCGAGCATCGCCGCCGCTGGGTCGCCCTCGTCGACGGCAACAACCACCAGATCCAACGCATCCACACCGAGGCGAGCACCCGAGGCGTCGAGGTCGCCATCGTCGTGGATCTGATCCACGTCCTGGAGTACCTGTGGGGTGCGGCCTGGTGCTTCTTCGCCGAAGCCGACCCCAACGCCGAGACCTGGGTGCACCAGCGGGCACAGGCCATCCTGAACGGCGACGCCGTCCAGGTCGCCGCCGGCATCCGGCGCCGAGCCAGTACCGCCAAGCTCGCCCCGACCGAACGCGCCAAGGCCGACGCCTGCGCCAAGTACCTGGTCAACAAGGCCACCTACCTGGACTATCCCACCGCCCTCGCCTCCGGCTGGCCGATCGCCACCGGGATCATCGAGGGCGCCTGCCGGCACCTGGTCGCCGACCGCATGGACATCACCGGGGCACGCTGGAGCGTCGAAGGCGCCGAAGCCGTACTCAAGCTACGAGCCGTCCGCGCGAACCAAGACTTCGACACCTACTGGCGATTCCACCTCGAACGCGAACGACAGCGAGTCCACCAGTCCCGCTACGCCAGCCACGTCATCCCACTCGCCGCGTAGTCCCTCCAGAAGAGCTGCACCCTTATCGAAAGCTGCTGGCTCTGGTTGAGTAACGATCCGTGGGATTCACCAAGGCCGAGCTGCGGAGCTACCGGAACGCCTCCGTCCCGGACCTGGTCGGACCCAGGCTGAGGCTGCTGTTCGTAGGCATCAACCCCGGCCTGTGGA
>DASUPQ010000899.1 GCA_036280995.1 Actinomycetota bacterium
CGCGCCTGCGCCTGGGGTGGAACGACAGACCGGTTCGTATCGGGCCTGGCTGTACGTGTAATTAGAAGGCGCTGACGACCCTACGGCTCCCCCGGTCGCCTCCGCATCTCCTGAATCAGCGCCGCTGACACGAGCATCGGAGGAACCTTCGCCGCCGGTCGATCCGCCATCAGAGCAGGTGTGAGACAGGACCAGATGCCCCGCACCAACACTCCCCGAACTGCCGCAGTCGGTGGCCTGCGCGTGTCAACGGCCAGTTCGTGGTCCCCGCTGGTGGCCAACTAAAAGTCCCCACTCGTCGTGGTGATCTCAGTTGGTCTTGATCTTGGTTGCTCCCTTCGCTCGGGCCTGTTTCATGCGGTAGCTCTCGCCGTCGGTGACGATGGTGTGGCAGTGGTGCAGCAGCCGGTCGAGCATGGACACGGCGGTGGTGTGCTCGGGTAGGAACCGTCCCCAGGACTCGAACGGCCAGTGGCTGGCGATGCCCAGGGACCTGCGTTCGTAGGCGGCGGCGACGAAGCGGAACAGCAGCTGGGCGCCGGTGTCGTCCAGGGGTGCGAAGCCGAGCTCGTCGACGATGATCAGGTCGTTGCGCAGCAGGGTGTCGATGACCTTGCCGACGCTGTTGTCGGCCAGGCCGCGGTAGAGGGTCTCGACCAGGTCGGCGGCGGTGAAGTAGCGGACCCGGTGCCCGTGCTCGACCGCGGCGCTGCCGAGCGCGACGAGCATGTGGCTCTTGCCGGTGCCGGCCGGTCCGATCAGGCAGACGTTCTCTGCGCCGCGGATCCACTCCAGGGTGTCGAGGTAGTCGAACGTCGACTTCGGGATCGACGACACCGTCAGGTCGAACTCGGCCAGCGTCTTGGCGACCGGGAAGGCAGCCTGACGGCGTCGAGTGCGGGCGTTGGACTCCTCCCGGGCGGCGATTTCTGCCTCGACCAGGGTGCGCAGGAACTCCTCGGGGCTCCAGCGTTGGGTCTTGGCGGTGATGAGCAGCTCGGGCGCGAGCCGGCGCATGGCGGCCATCTTCAGTCGCTTCAGCCCCGCGGCCAGGTCCGGCGCCAGCGGCGGTGGCGCCGCGCTCATGAGGGCTCTCCGTCAGTGGGCAGGGCGTAGTCGGCCAGCGACCGAGACGGCACCTGCGGCAGGGTCAGCACCAACGCCTGCCCGGCCGGTCGGGGTGAGGGTGCGGCACCGGCGGCGGCCAGGATCGAGCGCACGTCGGCCGCCCGCCACCGCCTGAACTTCACCGCTCGCTCCAAGGCGGCCAGCACTGCGTCGGTGCCGTGCGCAGCCTGCAGGGTGAGGATCTGCTCGATCTCGCTGCTGAGCTTCGTCACACCGGCCGCAGCAGCACCGGTCAAGAACGCCTCGGCGACCGGGCCCAACCCCAGGAAGACTTTCTCGGTCTGTGTGCGCGGCCTGGCTGCTCGAGCGGGCTTGTCCGGACGCGGCCGGTCGTAGTGGGCGTCGACGATGCTGGTCTCGCCCGGCGCCACCAGGGTGTGTTCGGCCAGCACTTCGCCGGTGACCGGCTCCACCACCCGCAGGCTCCCGGAGTCGGCCAGCACCGTCACCGTGTGCCCGATCAGCCGGTTGGGCACCGAGTAGCGGGCCGAGGCGAACCGGATGCAGGAGAGCTTGTCGACCTTGCGGGTGGTCGGCTTGGGCCCCAGCTCCGGCCGCAGCGACGGCAGTACTCCGAGCAGCTCACGTTCGGTCTGCAGCCGTTCGGCCGGGACCGCGCAGATCTCCGAGTGCACCGCCGCGTTGACCTCGGCGCACCAGGTCGCGGCGGCGGTGTTCACCGCGCTCATGTCGCCGACGAGGCCGACGTCGTGGTCAGCGGCCTGCAGCGGCACCATCAGGTCGTGTTTGGCATAGCCGACCAGGTTCTCCACCATGCCCTTGGACTCAGGGTCGGCGGCCTCGCAGAAGTCGGGCCTAAACCGGTAGTGGGTGGCGAACCTGACGTAGTCCGGGGTGGGCACCACCACGTTGGCCACCACCCCGCCCTTCAAACAGCCCATCCGGTCGGCCAGCACCACCTTCGGCACCCCGCCGAGGGTCTCGAAGCACTCCGCCAGCAACGCCAGCGTGGTGGCTGCCTTCTCATCGGCGGCGAAGCTGACGAACCGGAACCGCGACCAGGCCAGCACCGCGCAGAACACGTGCAGCCCGCCCTCGGTGCCCCAGTCGATGATCAGCGTCTCTCCGGGCACCCACACCCCCGGCCGGCGGCCACGGTGATGGCCCTGGCGCCACGCCGTCTTGGCCTCGGCCACCAGCCGGCGGAAGTTGCGAGCCGACCCCGCATAGCCCGCCGCCCGGGCCTGCGGCAACAACCGCTTGGCCGAGATCCGCCCCGACGTGGACTTCACCTTGGCGGCCACCAGGTCGGCAACCGGGTCGTAGTTGTGCGGCCGCGGCACCCGCTGCGGGCGGGCACCGTCGGTCTCATGCTGCTCGATAATCCGCTTCACGGTCTTGTGGGTCGTGCCGCAGATCGCGGCCGCCCCACGGAAACTGCCCACCTCGCGATAGGCGGCAATCACGTCCATTCGTTCCCTCGCGTTCTTCAATGGAGTCCCCTGCGCGGTGATGTGTGACTGGTTGGCACCGCCACCGTCACCGCGCAGGGCTCACCCGCTGCTACGACACGACGAACGAAGAGTGGGGACTTCTATCTGGCCAAAACCGGGGACTCAGACTTGGCCACCAGTGGGGACTTTTTCATGGCCACGGACAAGAGATCAGCGACTAAACCAACGGTGACTGACACCTACCACCTGCGGAACTACTTCGAGGGCCTGCTCGTCCGGTTCGCGAGTTGCTGCTTGGTCGTGCAGTACGAGAGCGCCTTCGGCGACCTGCGCGACCATCTGGCGTCGACGCCGAAGCCG
>DASUPQ010000900.1 GCA_036280995.1 Actinomycetota bacterium
GCGCCGGGGACCTGGAGGGCGCGACGCCCGGGTCCGCCGCCCGCCTCCGGATGCCGCTGCTGTGCCCGGCCGACGGGATGGCCCGCTTCGAGGTCGGCGGTCACGCCGAGGCCGGCGTGCCGGCCAACGGGAAGCCGTTCACGGTGGCCGCGCCGAGCTGATCCGGCCGGCTACCGGCTCCAGTGGGTCTCGCCGAGCAGGTAGGCCGTGGCCAGGCTCTCGGGGTCCTGCTCGGCCGCGGGGCCGTCGCCCGAGCGCTCGACCGCCACCGAGATCGTCCTGGCCGCGTACAGGGGCAGCACGGTCGCTCCCTGCGGGCCCTCCAGCTCGGCCCGCTCCTGACCGAAGGCGGCGATGGTGTAGCTGGCCCCCGGCTCGACCCCGGCCCGGCGGAACATCCGCAGCAGGTCGTGGTCCTCGTTCTCGAATCTGAGAACGCGGACGACGCTGCCGATGGGGACGGCGGTGAGGGGCACGCCCGGCTCCCGCGGGTAGTCGCCGATCGGGTGGCCGTGGGGGCAGGTCCGGGCCTCGCCGATCATCTCGAGCATGCGGGCCTCGAGCGCCGGGGTGACGCCCATCTCGAAGGCCTCGGCCTCCTCGTGGACCTCGTCCCAGGGCACCCCCATCACCTTGACCAGGAAGGCCTCGACCAGCCGGTGCCGGCTGACCACGTGCTTGGCCACCTCCATGCCCCGGTCGGTGAGGACGATCCGCTTGCCCGGTCCCCGGTCGACCAGGCCCTCGCTCTCGAGCCGCCGGACCATCCCGGTCACGCTGGGCGGCGACACCTGCATGGCCCTGGACAGGTTGGTCGGCGTCCGCTCGATGCCGGCCTCGCCGAGCCAGTAGAGCGACTCCAGGTACTCCTGGATCGCCGGGGTGAGGGTCGCTTCGTCGGCCATGGGCCCATGGTACGTGGCGCCGCCGGTTCCGGTCAGCCGGCCACCACCACCCGTCCGTCCATGCCGGCGTGCAGGTCACAGGTGTAGCGGTACTCGCCGGGCCGCTCGAACCGGTGGCTGAAGGTCCCCCGGGACTGGTTCTCGGAGGCGAAGCCGTCCCCCTTGACGTTGTGGGGGATCGAGCCGTCCACGAACCGCCAGGTGACCTCCGTCCCCGGCGGCACCTCGATCGCCGGGGGCAGGAACTTGAGGTCCTTGGCGTCGACCGTGGTCACGCCCCGTACCGGCGCGGCGTCGGCGGGGGAGGCGGCCGAGCCGGCCTGGCAGGCGGCCAATGTGAACAAGAGCACAAGCAGGAGCAGGGCGGGCGGGAGGCGGGGGCGGGTTGGCACGGAAGCTCCTTGACGGGTCAGTAGGTGGAGCCGAGCGAGACCGCGATGGCGATCAGGCCGCCCACGAGCGCGAGGGCGGTGAGTGCGAGCTCGATGATGGCGATGATGCGGGCCGCCCTGGCCATCTCCAGGCCGCCGAGCTGGCCGTTGGAGGCCTCGATGCGCTTCTGGGCGCTGTTGGCCAGCACCAGGGCGACGATGGCACCGACGGGCGGGCAGGTGAAGAAGCCGATGATGGCGATCACCAGCGCCGCCGTCGCCGAGCTGTCGGTCGGGGGCGCCTGCGTGTAGCCGTACCCGGCGCCCGGGGGCGCGCCGTAGGGGGGCCCGTAGCCGGGCTGCTGCCCGTAGGGGGGCTGGCCGTAGCCTTGCTGGCCGCCGTAGGGCTGCGTGTAGCCCTGCTGCCCGTAGTCCTGGGCGGGCGGCGGGGCCTGCGGCCAGGTCCGCCCGGCCGGCGGCGGCGGGCTTCCGGCCGCCGGTGGCCCGGGGACCGGGGCGGCCGGCGGGGGCGGGCCGCCCAGGGGCTCGGTCGGGCGGTCGCCGGGCGGGCGGTCGGTGGGGGTGTCGTCCCGGTTGCCGGGGGCGGGGGGGCCGGGGAGGTCGTCGGGCATCTGCGGCTCCTCTGTCAGCTGCGGTCGGTTGCGTCGAGGGCGGCGGCCCAGCCGGCGGCGGGGTCGGCGGCGGCCAGGCGGAGGATCCAGCCGGTGCCGGGCATGCCGTCGTCCCAGACCCACCAGGTGAGCCGGTCCAGGGCGGCGCCCAGCTCGGCCGGGTCGGGCGGCCAGTCCAGGCCGGCCAGGCTGGCCGCGGCCCACCAGGCGTCGAACCGCCCGAGGGCGGCCCCGCGGCGGACCCCGTGGGCGCCGCCGCTGGCCGCGGCCCAGGCCATGCGGGCCATGGCCGAGGCGGGCGCGACCCGGCCCAGCCGGTGCTCGAGGTGGCCGAGGGCGGCCACCGCATCGGCCGGCCCGCCGGAGACGACCAGCGCCCGGGCCTCGCCCCCCGACTCCGAGGTCCAGACCTCGACCAGGTCGGTGAGCGCCCGGGTGACGTCGGGCCGCTCCAGGACCGGGCCCGGCTCGGCCCGGCCGGCGACCAGCTCGACCGCCTCGGCGCCGGGGTCGGGGACCTCGCGCTCGTCGGGCCGGTAGGTGGCCAGGGCGTACGCCGGCTCCCACTGGGCCAGCACCAGCGGCAGCTCCAGCACCTCGGCGTGGGCGCCGGGAGCCTCGCGCAGGTCCTCCCCGCGCAGGACCCGCTCCTGGGCGACGGCGCCGGCCACCGCCGGCACGGCCAGGTGCGGGGCCAGCTCGGCGAAGGTGTGGGTGGTGGCCGCGACCTCGGTGAGCGGGCCGAGGGCGAAGCGGGCCGCCCCCGGCCGGAGCACGCTGGCCGCCTCCGGGGCCGGGCCGTCCAGGGCCATCCGGTACTCGACGTAGGTGGTCACCGGCCACAGCGGCCGTCCCCGCTCCACCGCCTCCTCCAGCCGGTGCCGCAGGTCGACCAGGCCGGCCCAGTCGCGGCTGGCGCAGAGCCCGTCGACGGCCCGCAGCAGGGCCGCCGGGTCCCCGAGCTCGACCAGCTCGGCCAGCCGCTCCCCGGGCAGGCGTTCCTCCACGCGGCCTCCTCCGTCACGTCGCGACGCGCCATCTTGCCATCCTCGGGCCAACAACATTGTCATCGTATAATAACAACGTTACAGTGGCGGCGTGAGGCACCACGACAAGGCGACGGCGGGCCCGGGCGCCCCGCCTTCCGGGGACCCGGCGCTGGGCGCCCCGGCTTCGTTTCGCCCGACCCCCTACGAGGTCGCCCAGCGGCGTGGGCACGAGGTGCTGCGGCAGGCGCTGCTTGACGGGGCCAGCGGGTTGCTGGTGGCCGAGGGGCCGGGGGCGCTGACCATGCGGCGGGTGGCCGGGGTGGTGGGGTGCTCGACGAGCGTGCTCTACACGATGTTCGGGGCCAAGGAGGGGCTGGCCGACGCGCTCTACCGGGAGGGGTTCGAACGGCTCGGCCGCCGTTTGGAGGCGGTGCCGGACGGGGGTGACCCGCTGGCCCGGCTGGGGGAGCTGGCGCGGGCCTACCGGGACAACGCGCTGGCCGAGCGCGCCTACTACGGCGTCATGTTCCAGCGGGCCATCCCCCGGTTCGAGCCGTCGCCGGCGTCGCTGGCCGTGGCCGGGGCCAGCCTGGAGGTGCTCGCCCTGGCCGTGCGGGCGGCCATGGACGCCGGGGCGCTGCGGCCCGGCGACCCCCGGGCCGTGGCCGAGGTGCTGTGGGCGGCGGTCCACGGCGCGGTCAGCCTGGAGCTGGCCGGTCACTTCCCCGACCCCGCGGTCGCCGCCGACCGGTTCCAGACCCTGGCCTCGGCGGCGATCCTCCCGTTCCTGACCGACCCACCGACGTCAAGGAGGCGCTGACATGTCCGACGCGTCAAGGCGGCTCGCCGGCATCCTGTTCGTGGTCATCCCGACGATCGAGTTCGGCGGCTGGTCGCTGCTGCGCATGATCGCCCGCCGCATCCCCGGCTACCTCGACAACCCGGTGCGCCAGAACCTGTTCCGGGCCGGACACGCCCACGCCGGCGTGCTGGTGCTCCTGGCCCTGGTCGGCATCCTCTACGTCGACCAGACCGACCTGTCGTCAGGCGTCCGGACGCTCGTGCGCACCGGCTTCGCCCTGGCCCCGATCCTGATCTCGGCCGGGTTCTTCCTCTCGGTGATCCCGCCCCGGGCCGAGCGCCCCAGCCGCATGATCACCCTGGTCTACCTGGGTGCCCTCCTGCTGGCGGCCGCCACCGTCACCCTGGGGGTGAGCCTGCTCTGACCGGGCTCAGACGAGCTGGCCGCGCAGGACGGTGACGGCCCGGCCGCCGAGCAGGACCCGGTCGCCCTTCGGGCGGACCTGGACCAGGCCGCCCCGGGCCGACGCCTGGAAGCCGGTCAGCTCGTCCCGGCCCAGCCGCCCGGCCCAGAACGGGCCCAGCGCGCAGTGGGCCGACCCGGTCACCGGGTCCTCGTCGATCCCGGCCCCGGGGGCGAAGAAGCGGGACACGAAGTCGTAGGCCCCGGTCCCGGAGGCGGCGGCGGTCACGATCACTCCGCGGCTGCCGAGCCACCCCAGCCGCCCGACGTCGGGGGCCAGGTCGCGCACGGCCGCCTCGTCCTCCAGCTCGACCAGGTAGTCGAGGCGGCCCAGACCGACCCAGCGCACCGGCCCGGCCCCCAGCGCCTCCAGCAGCCCGCCGGGCGGGTCGGCGGGCGCGGCCGGGGTGGCCGGGAAGTCGAGCCAGATGGCCCCGCCGGCGCCGGGCCGGGCGGTCAGCGGCCCGCTGGCGCTGTCGAACCGGACCGGCCGGCCGGCTTCGGCCAGGCCCTCGCTGAACAGCACGTGGGCCGAGGCCAGGGTGGCGTGGCCGCACAGCTCGACCTCGACCGTTGGCGTGAACCAGCGCAGCCCGTAGCGGCCGGCCTCGGCCGACGGTCGCAGGAAGGCCGTCTCCGGCAGGTTCATCTCGGCCGCCACCCGCTGCATCCAGGCCGGGTCGGCGTCGGCCTCGAGCAGGCAGACGGCGGCCGGGTTGCCCGCGAACGGTTCGTCGGTGAAGGCGTCGACCTGGTAGAGCGGCCAGCTCATGGCCGGGTGCGGATGGCCCGGAACATGGCCGTGTCGTCGGGCTCGGCCGGCGGCTCGACCAGGTGGAACCAGTAGAAGCCGTGCGGCCCCAGGCCCAGGCGGTAGGGCTCGTCGTCGATCATCGGGAACGGCGTCCGCCCGAACATCTCCTCGGGGATGAGCCCGTGGAAGCGGGACAGGTCGAGCTCGGCCGGCTGGGCGAAGCGCGACAGGTTGGCGATCACCAGCACCACGTCGGCCCCGAGCTGGCGGTAGAAGGCCAGCACCCGCCGGTTGTCGGGGTACAGCGGCTCGTAGTCGCCAAGCCCGAACACCGGGTGCTGCTTGCGCACCTGGAGCATGCGCCGGACCCACTGGAGCAGCGAGGTCGACACCCGCTCCTGGGCCTCGACGCTGCACGCCTGGTAGCCGTAGACCGGGTCCATCAGGAACGGCAGGTACAGGGCGGCCGGGTCGGCCTTGGAGAAGCCGGCGTTGCGGTCCCCGGTCCACTGCATCGGGGTCCGGACCCCGTCGCGGTCGCCCAGGTAGATGTTGTCGCCCATGCCGATCTCGTCGCCGTAGTACATCACCGGGCTTCCCGGCAGCGACAGCAGCAGGCTGTAGAGCAGCTCGATCTGGCGCCGGCCGTTGTCCAGCAGCGGGGCCAGGCGCCGCGAGATGCCGATGTTGCGGCGCATCCGCGGGTCCTTGGCGTACTCGGCGTACATGTAGTCGCGTTCCTCGTCGGTCACCATCTCGAGGGTCAGCTCGTCGTGGTTGCGGAGGAACAGCCCCCACTGGGCGGTGTCGGGGATCTTGGGGGTGCGGTTCATGATCTCGACGATCGGGGTGCGGTCCTCGCGGCGCAGGGCCATGAACATCCGCGGCATCACCGGGAAGTTGAACGCCATGTGGCACTCGTCGCCGTCGCCGAAGTAGGGGACCACGTCGGGCGGCCACTGGTTGGCCTCGGCCAGCAGCACCCGGCCCGGGTACTTCTCGTCGACCTCC
>DASUPQ010000901.1 GCA_036280995.1 Actinomycetota bacterium
CCCCACCCCACCCGCCTCCGGCGGGGACGACGCCGAGGTCCTGGCCGCATGGGGGCTGCCGCCGGAGCGGGTCGAGCGCCTCCGCGCCGCCGGCGCGATCCCGCGGCGACCCTGACCGGCCACGCGGCCACCGGCCTACCAGTCGGCCTGCCAGCAGTCGCCGGCGAACGGCACCTTCTCGGGGCGGCCGTCGCGGACCACGTAGACGGTCGCCGGCCGTCCAGGAACCGCCAGGAGGTCGCCCCGCAGTCGCCGGCCGCCGGCAGTGGCGGTCGATGGCCCGGCGACGCATACCACTATCTCGCCGCAGGGGAGGGTGAGGTTCCCTTCTGGCCGAACTTCCTCAGGGGCCGCTGGGCGCCAGCTCCTCCAGCCGTTGCTGGAGGAACCGCCGCTCGGGCCCGTGGCGGGTCAGGGCGAGAGCGCGCTCGTAGGCGGCGCGGGCGTCGGCGGTCCGTCCCAGCCGTCGGAGCAGGTCGGCCCGGGTGGCGTGGGCCAGGGGGTAGGAGCCGAGCTGGCCGCCGTCGAGGAGGGCGTCGACCAGGGCCAGGCCGGACGCCGGGCCGTCGCGCACCGAGATGGCGGCGGCCCGGTTCAGCTCGACCACCGGCGAGGGGTCCACGGAGGCCAGGCGGTCGTACAGCCCGACGATCCGGTCCCAGTCGGTGGCCTCGGCGGTGGCCGCCCCGGCGTGGGTGGCGGCGATCGCCGCCTGGAGGGCGTAGGGACCGACCCGCCCCGATGACGCCGCCCGCCCGAGCAGCGCCGCTCCCTCGGCGACGCGGGCCTGGTCCCAGCGCGAGCGGTCCTGGTCGCCCAGCAGGACCAGGTCGGTGCCGCCGGCGGTCCGGGCGGCGCGGCGCGCGTCCTGGAGCAGCATCAGGGCGAGCAGCCCGAGCACCTCCGGCTCCGGGAGGAGCTCGGCCAGCAGCCGGCTGAGGCGGATCGCCTCGTCCGCCAGGTCGGCGCGGACCACCGCGTCCCCGGAGGCCGGCGCGTAGCCCTCGGTGAAGACCAGGTACACGACAGCCAGGACGGTGTCGAGGCGCTCCGGCAGCTCCTCGGGCGGCGGCACCTCGTAGGGGATGCCGGCGGCCCGGATCTTCGCCTTGGCGCGCACGATGCGCTGGGCCACGGTGGGTGGACCGGTCAGGAAGGCGCGGGCGATCTCCTCGGTGGTGAGGCCGCACACCTCGCGCAGGGTCATCGCCACCTGGGCGTCGGGCGGCAGCGCGGGATGGCAGCAGGTGAAGACGAGCCGCAGCCGGTCGTCCTCCAGGGTCTGGTCGTCCTGGTCGGCGGGGTCGGCGGCCACCCGGTCGTCGAGGCGCGCGGCCAGCTCCCCGAGCACCGCGTCGAACCTGGCCCGGCGTCGCAGCCGGTCGATGGCCTTGAAGCGCCCGGCCGAGATGAGCCAGGCACGCGGGTTCGCGGGGACGCCGTCCCGGGGCCAGCGCTCCGCCGCCGCCATGAAGGCGTCCTGCAATGCCTCCTCGGCCAGGTCGAAGTCGCCCAGCAGGCGGATCAGGGTGGCCAGCACCCGGCGCGACTCGGTCCGGTAGAGGCGGTCGATCCGCGCCCGCGGGTCGTCGGCGCCGCCGGAGCTCACCGGGGCGAGCGCTCCCGCAGCAGGTCGATGACGGGCCGCACCTCGATGCTGCCGAGACGCGCGCTGGGGAGCCGGCCGGCGATCCGGATCGCCTCGTTGAGGTCCCGGGCCTCGATGAGCACGAACCCGCCGAGCTGTTCGCGCGTCTCGGCAAAGGGGCCGTCGGTCGCCGAGAGCCTGCCGTCGCGCACCCGCACGGTGGCGGCCGCGTCCACCTGCTCCAGCGCCTGGGCGAGGACCAGGTGCCCGCTGGCAGCCAGCTCCTCGTTGGCGGCGAGCGTCTCGTCGATCAGCGTGTCGAGCTCGCCCTGCGACAGCTCGGCGAGCCTGGCCTCGTCGGCATAGACCAGGCAGAGGTATCTCATCGCGGTCTCCTGTCGATCCCGGCCGGCGGCGTTCGACAACCTAGCAGGAGAAAGGAGCACCGACATGGTGAACATGGTCACTTCCAGCGACGGGACCTCGATCGCGTTCGAGCGCATGGGCGCCGGCCCGCCGCTCGTCATGGTCGACGCCGCCGGCAGCTACCGGGACTTCCGCCCCCTGCGGCCGCCGGTCGAGCTGCTGTCCAGGCACTTCACCGTCTACCTCTACGACCGCCGCGGCCGGGGCGCCAGCGGCGACACCCAGCCGTACGCGGTCGAGCGCGAGGTCGACGACCTGGCGGCGCTGATCGCCGAGGCCGGCGGGTCGGCCTCGGTGTACGCCATGTCCTCCGGCGGGCTGCTCGCCCTGCACGCCGCCGCGAGCGGCCTCGCCATCCCGAAGCTGGCGCTGTTCGAGCCCCCGATCGAGGCCAACGAGCTCCCCACGGGCGAGACGGAGTTCACGGCCGAGCTGGCCGGGCTGGTGGCGGCCGGCCGGCGCCGGGCCGCGGTCGAGTTCTTCCACCGCGGGATCGGCGTCCCCGATGAGGTCATGGCCCAGATGACGCCGGCGGTCTGGGCGGCCCTGGAGGCGGTCGCGCCCACGCTCGTCTACGACTGCCGGCTCTCGGACGCCATGTCGCTCCCGCTCGTCCGCACCGTGACAGCGCCCACGCTGGTCCTCGACAGCCAGGGCAGCACCGGCGACCTCACCGGCATGTCGGCGGCGGTGGTGAAGGCGCTGCCCAACGGCAGCCACCGCAGCCTGGCCGGCGCCTGGCACGGCGTGCCCGACGAGACGCTCGCGCCGGTCCTGATCGAGTTCTTCGGCTAGGGCTGGGCCGCCAGCCAGGCGTCGACGGCGGCCAGCCAGGGGTCGAGGGCCTCGCGGTGGACGCTGTGGCCGGCGGGCAGGACCCGGGTGGCGCCGCCGCCGAGGGCTTCGACGGCGGCCTTGCGGTCGAGGCCGGTCAGGTTGGAGCCGAGGGCCTCGTCGGCCAGGAGCATGAGGACCGGGAGCCGGGCGGCGGCGAGCAGGGCGGGCAGGTCGAAGGGGACGCCCCGGCGGAGGGCGGCGGCGATCGCCTGGCCGTCGCAGTCGGCCAGGTCGGCGACCCGGCGCTCGGCCTCGCCGCCGGGCCAGGCGGGGTTGGCGGCCTCCAGCTCGCGGTGGAGCCCGTCCGGGTTGGTGACGGCCCGTCGGGTGTCGGCCTCGATCCCGGCGGCCAGGCCGGCCCAGTCGATCGAGCTCGACCCGGGCGGGTCCTCCAGCACCAGCCGGCGCGCGAACCCGGGCCGCCGGCCCACCAGCTCCAGGGACACCAGCGCCCCCAGCGAGTGGCCGACCAGCAGCTCCACCGGCCCCTCGACCGTCTCGGCGACGTCGGCGGCCAGGTCGGCGAGGGCCAGCCCGGCCACCGTCCGCGGGCTCGCCCCGTGCCCCCGCAGGTCGACGGCCACCACCCGGAACCCCCGCCCGGCCAGGGCCGGACCCACCCGCCACCAGGTCCTCGACGACGACGTCACCCCGTGGACCAGCACGGCCAGGGGCCGGTCGGCCACCTCGGCGCAGGGCCTGTGGACAGCCGCCCGACCCTCGGGCCAGGGTGGGCTACCCTCCCGGTTCGGGGGCCCCGGAAGCCGGGGAGGGGCGGGCTCCCGCGCGCCCGACGAACCCGGCGCGACCCACGACGCGACCCACGAACGGGTGGCGAGGCGGGGCACCTCAGGCGCCGGCGACGGTCATCTCGCCGATGAGGAGGCTGGAGCCGCCGATGGAGCCGGTGGTGAAGCGGAGGTCGGAGCCGACGGCGTCGATGCCCTTGAGGATGTCGAGGAGGTGGGCGGCGACGGTCGCCTCCCGGACCGGCTCGGCCAGCTGGCCGTCGCGGATCAGGAGGCCGCTGACCCCGACGGAGAAGTCGCCGGTGATCGGGTTGGCGCCCGAGTGGACCCCGGACACGTCCTGGACGAGCAGGCCCTCGCCGGCCCGGGCCAGCAGCCCGGCCTGGTCGAGCTCGCCCGGCTCCAGGAACAGGTTGTGGGCCGAGACCCCCGGGGTGCTCTTGAACGAGCCCCGGCGGGCGTTGCCGGTGGAGCCGGCCCCGCCGCCGTCGCGGGCCGCGGTGGCGGTGTTGTGCAGGAAGCAGGCGAGCACGCCGTCGTCGATCAGCACCGTGCGCCGGGTGGGGACGCCCTCGCCGTCGAACGGGGCCGCGCCCGGCCCGGCGACCAGGCGGCCGTCGTCGACCAGCCGCAGCCCGGCCGCGCCGACCCGCTGGCCGAGGCGGTCGGCGAACAGGCTGCGGCGCTTCTGCACCTCCTCGGCCGACAGGCCGGCCAGCAGCACTCCGAGCAGGCTCGGGGCGACCATCCGGTCGAACACCACCGGCACCGTCCGGGTCGGCGGCTTGACCGCCCCCAGCATGCGCACGGCCCGGTCGGCGGCCTCGCGGGCCACCGGGCCCGGGTCGAGGTCGTCGAGGGAGCGGGCGGCGTCGACGGCGTAGCCGACCTGGCTCTGGCCGTCCTCGGTGGCCAGGGCGACCGAGACGCACCAGGCGTGGGTGACCGCGAACGAGCCCTTGACCCCCAGTGACGAGGCGACGGCGACCTCGCCGACCACGTCGCCGTAGCGGGCCGACTCGACCTGGGTGACCTTGGGGTCGGCGGCCCGGGTGCGGGCCTCCAGGTCGAGGGCCAGGGTGACCTTGCGCGCGGGGTCGGCCTCGGCCAGGCGGGTGTCGAACAGGCCGTCAAGGGCCTCGTAGGCGGCCGCCTCGGGCAGCACGTTGCCCGGGTCCTCCCCGGACACCTCCAGGTTGGCCCTGGCCTCGGCCAGGCACTCGCGCAGGCCGCCGTCGCTCAGGTCGGCCGTGTAGGCGTAGCCGAGGCGGCCGTCGGAGACCACCCGGACCCCGACCCCGCTGGAGGAGGCCGAGGTGAGCCGCTCGACCTCGCCCTGGAAGGCGGTGACCGAGGTCTCGGTGGTCAGCTCGGCGTAGGCCTCGATCCCCTCACCGCCGGCGGCCTCGGCGGCCAGCCGCTCCACGACCGCGTCAAGCTCGATGGTCATGCCGGTCCTCCTGTGCCGCCGACGGTCATCTGGGAGATGCGCATGGTCGGGGCGCCGTTGCCGACGGGCACGCCCTGCCCCTCCTTGCCGCAGATGCCCTCCTTGACGGTGAAGTCGTCGCCCAGGGCGTCGACGGCCGCGACCACGCTGGGCCCGTCGCCGACCAGGTTGGCCCCGCGCACCGGCGTGGTCACCTCGCCGCCCTCGATCAGGTAGCCCTCGACCACCCCGAACACGAACTCGCCGGTGACCGGGTTGACCTGGCCGCCGCCGAGCGACTTGGCGTACAGCCCGCGCGGGGTCTGGCGGATGATCTCGTCGGGGTCGTCGTCGCCGGCCAGCACGTAGGTGTTGGTCATGCGCGGGATCGGCACCTCGGCGTACGACTGGCGGCGGCCGTTGCCGGACGCCGGCAGCCCCAACTGCCGGGCCCGGATGAGGTCGGTCAGGTAGTCGGTGCAGACGCCGGCGGAGAACAGGACCGTGCGCTGGGCCGGGGTGCCCTCGTCGTCGAAGACGAACGAGCCCCAGGCGCCCTCGACGGTGGCGTCGTCGACCCCGTTGAAGCGCTCGTCCCCGATCCGCCGGCCCTGCTTGCCGGTGTAGACCGAGGCCTCCTTGGCGATCAGGTCGGCCTCCATGCCGTGGCCGGAGGACTCGTGGAACAGCACGCCGCCGTTGCCCGAGGCGATCACCACCGGCATCTGTCCGGCCGGGGCGGGCTTGCTGTCCAGCATGGCCACGGCCCGCTCGGCCGCCCGGCGGGCCACCTCCTCGGGCGGGAACTCGTCCAGCAGCTCGAAGCCCATGGAGCGGCCGGGGCCGTCGAAGCCGGTCTGGACGACGCCGTCGCGGACGGCCACCACCTGGACCACGAAGCGGGTCCGGACCCGGTCCTCCAGGGTCGAGAACCCGTCGGAGTTGGCCACCAGGACCTGCTGGCGGACGTCGCCGTAGCCGGCGGTGACCTGGGCCACGGCCGGGTCGAAGGCGCGGGCGGCGTCGTCGGCCCGGCGGACCAGCTCGGCCAGGGTGGTCCGCTGGACGCCGGCCGGGTCGACGGCCACCGGGTGGCGCACCCCGGGCTCGCGGCGGCGCAGGTCCGCGACCTCGGCCGCGGGCGGCTCGCGGAGGGCGGCCGCGGCCACCCGGGCCGCCTCGAGCAGGGCGTCGGTGTCGAGGCGGTTGGTGTAGGCGTAGGCCGAGGCGGTCCCCTTGACCACCCGGACCCCGGCGCCGCGGTCGCGGCCGGTGACCAGCTCCTCGACCCGGCGGTCCTCGAGCCGGATGTTGTGGGACAGGCGGTCCTCGGCGTACACCTCGGCCCACTCCCCGCCGGTGGCCAGGGCGGCGCCCAGCACCTTGCGGACGACAGCGTCTTCGAGCACGGCTCGCTCCTTCGGGGGCTGCATCGCGCTCCCGGCCGAGGCGGCCCTGGGAGCCCGGTCATTGTAGAGGCGGACCGGGCTCCCCTCGGGGGCTGCGGCGTGGCCGGTCTAGCGGCGCAGCCGGTGGCTGCGCGGCTCGAGGTGGTCGACTGCGGTGCCCTCGTCGACCTTGGCCGCCGTGGCGGCGTCGTCGGCGGGCTCGTCCACCTGCCAGCCCTCGGTGCTGCCGACCACCGGCACGCCGGCCTGCCTGGCCCCCTTGCGGACCAGGTCGTAGGCGGCCCTGGCGGCGAACGCGGCCGCCAGGTAGCGGTGGCTCTGGAAGGCCAGCTTGGACACGCCGAGCAGCTGGTCGGCGGCGGCCAGCTCGTCGGCGGCCCGGCCGGCGTCGGGGTCGGCGAGGATGTCGGCCGCGATCTGGTTGCCGAAGCGGGCGAACGCGGCCGCCATGTACCGGTTCATGTTGTCGCGGTCGAACTGGCTGAAGTCCCAGTTGAGGTCGATGTAGCTCATCATCGTGTTGCTCTCGTCACCCGACCAGGCGAAGTAGTAGGGGCCGGTCGGCTCGTAGTCCACCCCGGTCTCCGAGTCGTAGCCGTCGTGGGGGTGGCTCATGGCCAGGTGGTGGCCGGACTCGTGGATCATCGTGGTGGTCAGCCCGTAGCCGAGCTCCGCGATCAGGGGCGAGATGAAGTTGAAGACGAAGCTCTGGGTGCCGGTGCGGTAGTTGTCGTCGGCGAAGCCCAGGGCCGGGGCGGTGAGCTCCTCGGTGGTGGCGTAGTTGAAGTTGGGCAGCTCGTAGTCGACCCGGCCGGCGTCGTCCTGGGTGCGCTCCAGGTTGAGCGCGTTGAACAGGAACAGGTTGGCGAAGGCCGGGTAGTCGAGCTCGGGACGGCAGGGGACGTCCTGGAGCCACAGCTCGTAGCACCGCCGGGCCTCGCCGTCGAACGGCAGGTCCTGGTTGTCGTAGCTGAAGCGGGTGGTCCGCTGGAGCTCCGACAGCTCGTCCAGCACCAGCCCCGGCTTGATGAACCGCCGGGAGGCGTCGACCCCGGGCCAGCCCTCGTAGGTGTTGGAGTCGATGTTGACGCTGTGCGGCAGGTCCGGCGGGGTCAGGTAGGGCGGGTACAGCGGCGAGCTGGTGAAGAGGAGGTTGATGCCGACGTAGCGGGCCACCTTGGCCAGGTCGCCGGACAGGGCCTCCGGCGCCCGGAAGCCACCTGGCGCGTACTCCCAGATCGGCGGCATGCGGTAGTCGGGCACGTCGTCGCCGTCCACGTCGGCGTCGTCGACGTTCCAGTTGTCGGTCCAGGACTCCGGCCCGGCCGACAGGTCGTAGAACCACACCCGCCGCAGCCTGCCGAGCCGGTTCT
>DASUPQ010000902.1 GCA_036280995.1 Actinomycetota bacterium
AGGGCGGGGGCCTGCAGGGCCCGGCCATAGGAGAAGCTCAGCTGCCAGGGGACCCCCCCGAGCCGGTTCATGGCGCTCAGATGGGCGGTGGCCACCTCATCGCGCTGGCCACCGGACAAAAACACGATCCCGGGCACCGACGCCGGCACACAATCCAGCAGGCAGGCCAGGGTCGCCGCGGCGACCTGGTCAACGCTGGCCTGGGTGACACAGTCGCTGCCCGACAGGACCATGTTCGGCTTGAGCAGCATGGCGTCAAAGCGGACCCGCATGCGCCGCAGGCCAGCAAAGACCCCGGCCAGGACCTCCCGGGTGACCTGGTCGCAGCGCTCGAGGGGGTGGTCGCCGTCCATCAGGACCTCGGGCTCGACGATCGGGACCAGCCCGGCCGCCTGGGAGGCGGCGGCGAAGCGGGCCAGGGCCTCGGCGTTGGCCCCGATACAGCCCCCGGTGGGCAGGCCGTCACCGATGGTGATGACCGCCCGCCACTTGGTGAACCTGGCTCCCAGGTCGCGGTAGGTGGCCAGCCGGCCGGCCAGGCCGTCCAGCCCCTCGGTGATCTTCTCGCCCCCGAACCCGGCCAGCCCGGTCGTGCCGGTGTCGACCTTGATCCCGGGGATGATGCCCTGGCCGGACAGGACCTCGGCCAGGGGGGTCCCGTCGGCGGCCTGCTGGTGGATGGTCTCGTCGTACAAGATCACCCCGGAGATGAACTGGTTGGCCCCCTGGGTGGTGAACAACAACTCCCGATAGGCCCGGCGCTGCTCGCTGGTCGACTCGACCTGGATCGACTGGAAGCGCTTGGCGATGGTCCCGCTGCTCTCATCGGCAGCCAAGATGCCCTTACCCGGAGCAACCAACGCCACCGCCGTCACAGCCAACTCGTCTGTCGTCATGGTTAGATCCTCCTCGCGAGCCATGGGCGGCAGCTCGAATGCGCAGGGTCTGGGCGGCGGCATCTCGATGACGGACGGCATGGTCTCACCGTTTCCTCACGATGAATCGGTACCAGCCGTCGCCTGCGGTCTGCTCGACCAGCCGGTTGCCGGTCGCCCTGGCCCAGACCGGCAGGTCCCGGATCGAATCGGGGTCGGTGGTCAGCACCTCGATCAGTTCACCGGACCGCAAGCCGGCCATGGCCACCGCGGTGCGGGCCACCAGCAACGGGACGGACCGACCCCGTAGGTCCAGGGTCATGCTGACGGTCCCACGCATCGGCTGCTCCTCTGTTCCGGTCCAGCGTGGCAGCCGGTCCAGCCACGGGGCAGGGTCCGATGGACCTCACCCCGCGGGACCCTCAGCCCTGCCGGCCGGCAGCCCCTCGGGCCAGGGTCATGTCATGAGGACCACCGCCGCCACGACCACCCACCGCAACGGACACCGCGGCTGGCCCGCCGCCGGACCGCTCGTCCCGGCCGCGATCCGCGGCGAGGCGTCGCTGCCACGGCTGGCCACGGTTCCAGTCGAGGTCGTGCTGGGAGAGCTGGGCGTGGACTCCGGCGGCCTGTCACACCAGGAGTCGGCCGTGCGGCTGGCCCAGGCCGGTCCGAACCGGCTCCCGCAAAGCCACGGACCCAGCCTCCCACGCCAGTTCGCCGCCCAGCTGCTCCACTTCTTCGCGCTGCTGCTCTGGGCGGCGGCGGTGCTCGCCTTCGTCGGCCGGATGCCCCAGCTCGGCTGGGCGATCATCGCCGTGGTGATCGTCAACGGAGTGTTCAGCTTCGTGCAGGAGTACCGGGCCGAGCGGGCCACCCGGGCACTGGCGGCGCTGCTCCCCGAGGAGGCAACGGCCCTGCGCGACGGCCGCAAGCGGCGGATCCCCGCGGCCGAACTGGTCCCCGGCGACATCCTCCTGCTCACCGAGGGCGACCGGGTGTCGGTCGATGGCCGGGTGCTGCAGTCCGATGACCTCAAGGTCGACAACTCGGCCCTGACCGGCGAGTCCGAACCGGTCCCACGGAGTGTCGACGCCCTGGCGGTCGCGCCCTCGGACCCGGCCGAGGCGCCCAACCTGGTCTTCGCCGGCACCTACGTCGCCTCCGGCAGCGGCTGGGTGGTGGTCGTGGCCACCGGCGCCAGGACCCGGCTGGGAGCGATCTCCCGGCTGACCGGCGAGGTCGCCCGCCGCCCCACCCCCCTGCGGCTGGACCTCAACCGGTCGGTGCGGACGATCGGCGGCTTCGCGGTCGGCACCGGGGTGGTCTTCTTCGGCGTGTCCCTCGCTCTGGGAACCCCGGCCCAGGCCGGCTTCCTGTTCGCCGTCGGAGTGATCGTCGCCCTGGTCCCCGAGGGGCTCCTGCCCACCCTGACGCTGTCGCTGGCCATGAGCGCGACCCGCATGGCCCGGCGCGGGGCGCTGGTCCGCCACCTGGAGGCGGTCGAGACGCTGGGTTCGACCACGGTGATCTGCTCGGACAAGACCGGCACCCTGACCGCCAACCAGATGACCGCCCGGGCGGTCGCCGTGGCCGGCGCGCACTACCGCGCCTCAGGGATCGGCTATGACCCGTCGGGGGCGCTGCTGGCCGGGGAACGGCCGCTGACACCCCGGGAACGGGCCGAGGTACAGGACCTGCTCAGGGCGGCCGTGCTCTGCAACGACGCCCACCTGGAGCGGCGCGACGGCCGCTGGCGTTGTGTCGGCGACCCGACCGAGGGAGCGCTGCTCGCCCTGGCCGCCAAGGGCGGCCTGACCAGGCAGCCGACCGAGCGGGCGGCTCCACGGGTACGGGAATACCCCTTCGAGTCGGCCCGCCGGCGGATGAGCACGGCCCATCGGCTGGCCACAGGGAGACTGGAGCTGTTCACCAAGGGGTCGCCGGAGGCGGTCCTGGAGGCGTGTACGTCGGTCCGGGTTGGCGCGCACCGGGTCCCGCTCGACCCCGGGCGGGAGGCGGCCGTGCTGGCCGACGTGGAGGCCCTGGCCGCCGAGGGGCTGCGGGTCCTGGCCCTGGCCCGGCGAGAGCTCGACGGCCAGGCGCCGTCGATCGCGGCGGCCGCCGAGCAGGACCTGGAGCTGCTCGGGCTGGTCGGGATGGCCGACCCGGTGCGGCCCGAGGTGCCCGAGGCGATCGCCCGCTGCCGGCGGGCCGGGATCCGGGTGGTCATGGTCACCGGCGACCACCCGGCCACGGCGGCCGCCGTGGCCGCCAAGGCCGGGCTGGCCAACGGCCGGGTGGTGCTCGGCGCCGACCTCCCGGCCGGCGACGACGCCCTCGCCGACCTGCTCGAGGGCGGCGTGTCGGTGCTCGCCCGGGTCGCTCCCGAGCAGAAGCTCCGCATCGCCCAGGCGCTCCAGTCCCGCGGCGAGGTCGTGGCCATGACCGGCGACGGTGTCAACGACGCCCCGGCCCTGCGCCAGGCCGACATCGGCGTCGCCATGGGTGTGGTCGGCACCGACGTGGCCCGCTCGGCTGCCGACATCGTCCTGCTGGACGACAACTTCGCCCACATCGTCGAGGCGGTGGAGGAAGGGCGGGCCGCCTTC
>DASUPQ010000903.1 GCA_036280995.1 Actinomycetota bacterium
GGCAGCGGTCGCGAGCTGGGCGGCGGCCAGGTGGTCGGTCCGGGAGGCGACGTCGTCGAGGTGGTCGAGGTAGCGGGCCCGTTCGCGGTGCCTGGCCCGGTGGGCGGCGCGGCGGTCGGCCAGGCGCAGCCCGAGCCCGGCCAGCACCGAGGCGGCGGCCCCGCCGGTCACCACGGCGACCAGCCACCCGGGCCGGGGACCGGGGACCGCGAACAGGAACGCCAACGACCCGCCGCCGCCGACCAGCGGCACCAGGTACTGCAGCCAGCTGGCAGGCCCGGCGGCCGCCCAACCCACCGTGGGCGGGGCCGCGACCGTCAGCTCACCCGCCGGCAACGGCCGCGGATGCGCCCGCACCGGCCGATGGACCAGTACCGCGGAGGGCTCGGGCGGGCCGGTCGCCTGGATGGAAGGGTCCGAGGTCGGCATGCCTGGCACGCTACGACGCCGGAACGGCGGCGGGCGGATGCTCGGCAAATTGTGGATAACCCGGTCCGGGGCCACGTCGACGTGGTCCCGCGAACCGCCCCCGCTCCCCTCAGGGGAGCATGATCGTCTGGAAGTCGTACGCCTCGCGGCGGAACCCGATGCGCTCGTACAGGGCGACCGCCGGGGTGTTGAAGTCGTTGACGTACAGCGACAGGTTGGGGTGGCGATCGAGGGCGAGGTCGCAGCAGGCGGCCATGGCGGTGGTGCCGACGCCGCGGCCGCGGAGGTCTGGGGGGACGTAGACGCCCTGGATCTGGGCGGTGTGGTGGCTGGCGCAGCCGACGTCCATCTTGAACTGGAGGCGGCCGCCGGACTCGTAGACGTAGGTCCAGCCGCGGGCGATGAGCATGCGGACGCGGCGGCGGTAGCCGTCGGGGTCGCGGGCCATCGGGTTCTCGCCCATCTCCTCGGTGTACATGGCGGCCGACAGCTTCAGGACCCGGTCCTCGTCGGACCGCTCGGCCAGGCGGGCGTGGCCCGGGGCGCCGTGGTGCGGGTCCCGGACCAGCCGGTCGGGGTCGACGGAGTAGACGAACTGGCGGCGCCGGACCTCGCGGGGCGCCGGGTAGCTGCCGCCGATCAGCGACCACAGGAACTCGACCGTGGTCCGCTCCCCCACCACCATGCGGGTCGGGTAGAGGCCGCCGGCGGCGGTGGCCAGGGCCTCGCAGGTGGCCGGGTCGTCGGTGGCCGGGACCAGGTTGGGGCCGACGTGCAGCAGCCCGCGCAGCTCGCCGTCGGAGAACGCGCCCCACAGGGGGCTGGGCCCGAGCGCGGTCAGGGCGCCGTCGTGGAGGATGCGGCTGGCGATGAAGACGTCCCGGACCGGGTTGCGGTCGAGCGCCGCCAGGGCCAGGGACTCGTCGTTGCGGCCGATGGGCCGCACCTGGAAGCGGGGCGGACTCGCCGCCTCCCGAGCCCGGTCGTCGCCGCCGGTCCACGACCGGAGCACGTCAGCTCCGGATGACCTCGGGGGCGCCCGGCCCGCCCCCGGACATGCGGTACTCCTCGGCCAGCAGCTTGGCCTCGTGCATCAGGGCGTCGACGATCTCGGCCTCGGGAACGGTGCGGATCACCTGGCCGTGCCGGAAGATCTGGCCCTTGCCCTTGCCGGAGGCCACGCCGACGTCGGCCTCGCGGGCCTCGCCAGGGCCGTTGACGATGCAGCCCATGACCGCGACCCGCATCGGGGCCTCGATCTCGGCCATGCGCTCCTCGACGGCGTTGGCCAGGGCGAACACGTCGACCTCGGCCCGCCCGCAGGACGGACAGGCGACCAGGTCGAGCTTCTTGGGCCGCAGGCCGAGGGCGCCGAGGATGGCGTTGCCCGCCTTGACCTCCTCGATCGGCGGGGCGGTGAGCGACACCCGGATGGTGTCGCCGATGCCCTGGGCGAGCAGGGCGCCGATGCCGACCGCCGACTTGACGATGCCGTCCTTGGGGGTGCCGGCCTCGGTCACGCCCAGGTGCAGCGGGTAGTCGACGCGGGTGGCGAGCAGCCGGTAGGCGGCGATCATCGACGCCGGGTTCTGGTGCTTGACCGAGATCTTGATGTCGCCGAAGCCGACCTCCTCGAGGATGCCGACCTCGAACAGGGCCGACTCGACCAGCGCCTCGGGAGTGGGGCCGCCGTGCTTGGCCAGGAGCTCCTTCTGGAGCGAGCCGGCGTTGACCCCGACCCGGATGGGGATGCCGCGGGCCTGCGCCTCGGTGGCGATCAGCTTCACCTTGTCGTGCTTCTTGATGTTGCCGGGGTTGATGCGGACCCCGGCGCAGCCGGCCTCGATGGCGGCCATGGCGTACTTCCACTGGAAGTGGATGTCGGCCACCACCGGGATGGTCGACTTGGCCGCGATCGCGGGCAGGGCGGCGGCGTCGTCGGTGTCGGGCACCGCCACCCGCACGATGTCGCAGCCGGTCGCGGCCAGCTCGGCGATCTGCTGGAGGGTGCCGTTGATGTCGGCGGTCTTGGTGATGGTCATGGATTGGACGCTGACGGGGGCGCCGTCGCCGACCGCGACCCTGCCGACGTTGATCCGGCGAGATCGCCGCCGACCGGCACCTGCCGCCAGGTCGGTCAACTCGAGCGGGAAGGCCACCAGGGCTCCTTATCGGAACGGGTATTGGACGGGGTTGGTGATGTCGAGCCAGACCAGGCCCACCGTGAGCATCACCAGCAGGCCCACGATCAGGGCGGCCACGGGCACCACCTTGCGCAGGTCGACCTCGCGCCTGGTCACCACCTGCCAGAGCACGAAGGCCAGGTAGCCGCCGTCCATCGGGGGCAGGGGCAGGAGGTTGAACACCCCGACGACGATGTTGAGCTGGATCAGGATGGCGATGAAGATCGCCCACTGGTTGTTGGCCACGGCCTGACCGGCCAGACGGGTGATGCCGACGATGCCGATCGGGCCGCCGCCGTCCACCTCCCCGCCGCCGGCCGGCGGGGAGGCCGTCTGCGGCTGGGGCGCGCTCATCCGGTCGGCCAGGCCGCTGACGAAGCCGCCAAGGCCCTTGACGGTGGCGACGGTGGTGTCCCAGAACACCTCGATCGACTCGGGGATGGCGGCCAGCACGCCGACGCGCCTGGTCTCCTCGCTGGGCTGGAAGCCGAGGAACCCGCGGTTGTCCTGCTCGACCGGGGTCACCTGGACCGACCCCGCCTGGCCGTCGCGCACGAAGTCGATGGTGATCTTCTGGTCGCCCTTGTCCTGCAGGGTGGCGCGCAGCTCCTCGAAGCTGGCCACCTGGTCGCCGTCCACGGCCACGATCCGGTCGCCGGACCGGAGGCCGGCCTGCTGGGCGGGGCTGGGCGTGCCCGCGTTCAGGGCGACGGTGCGGTCGATCGTGGTGGTGGCCTGGCCGGTGCCGATGCCGATGGCCACCAGCACCATCCAGATGAGCAGGATGGCCACGAGGAAGTGGGTGATCGACCCGGCGGCGAGCACGATCGCCCGCTGCCAGGCCGGCTTGTTGCGGAACTGCCGCTCCGGCGGGGTCGCGGCGGCGGCGGGCCTGGCCGAGCGGTCCTCCTCGAGGAAGTTGCCGTCGCTCTCGTACGGGCTCATGCCGGCGATCTTGCAGAAGCCGCCAAGGGGCAGGGCCTTGATGCCGTACTCGGTCTCGCCCCGGCGGAACGACCAGATGGTCGGGCCGAAGCCGAGGAAGAAGCGCTCCACCTTCATCCCGAACAGCTTGGCGGTCGTGAAGTGCCCGCCTTCGTGCAGGAAGATGGCCAGCATGAGGGCGAGAACGAACAGCGTGATGCCGAGCAGGCTGGTCATCGGGTCCCCCGGGAGGTGGTCAGGTCCTCGACCAGTGTACGGGCCAGGTCGCGAGACCACCGCTCGGTCGCGAGCAGGGCGTCGAGGTCGAGGACGGCCGGGGGCCGGTGCTGCGCGAAGACCTCGCCCACCACCTCGGCGATGCCGGGGAAGGGGATGCGGCCGGCCAGGAAGGCGGCCACCGCCTCCTCGTTGGCGGCGTTCAGGGCGGCCGGGGCGGTCCCGCCCCGGCGGCCGGCCCGCACGGCCAGGTCGAGCAGGGGGAAGGTGGCCCGGTCGACGGGCTGGAACTCCAGGGTGGCGGCCCGGGTCCAGTCGATCCGGCCCACCGGCCGGTCGTCCCGCTCGGGCCAGCCGAGGGCCAGGCCGATGGGCAGCCGCATGTCGGGCATGGAGAGCTGGGCCACGGTGGAGCCGTCGCGCCACTCCACCATGGCATGGACGATGCTCTGGGGGTGGACCACGACCTCGATGCGGTCATACGGCACGCCGAACAGCAGGTGGGCCTCGATCACCTCCAGGCCCTTGTTCATGAGGGTGGCCGAGTTGACGGTGATCACCGGGCCCATCGCCCAGGTCGGGTGGGCGAGGGCGTCGGCCGGGGTGACGTCGGCCAGCTCGGCGGCCGGGCGCCCGCGGAACGGGCCGCCGGAGGCGGTCACGACCAGGCGGGCGACCTCCTCGGGGCCGCCGGCCCGCAGGCACTGGGCCAGGCCGGAGTGCTCGGAGTCGACCGGGACGATCTGGCCCGGCGCGGCCCGGGCGGTGACCAGCTCGCCGCCCACGATCAGGCTCTCCTTGTTGGCCAGGGCGAGCCGCCGCCCGGCCTCGAGGGCGCGCAGGGTCGGGGCCAGGCCGACCGACCCGGTGACGCCGTTGAGCACCACCTCGGCGCCGTCGGCGGCGGCCAGCTCGGCGACCTCCTCCGGCCCGACGGCCAGGCGGCAGCCGG
>DASUPQ010000904.1 GCA_036280995.1 Actinomycetota bacterium
CCCCGCCGCGGCGCGGGAAGCCGCCCCGGCCGCGGGTGTCCCGGACCTGCGAGCTGTCGAGCTGGCTGTCGTCGTCGAAGCGCATCCTGCCTGCCCTCTCTGGGGGTCGCTGCCTGCCGCCAGGAATACCCGACCCGGTCACCGGTCAACCGTCGCGGCGGGCCGCGAGTCATGCCAAACTGCCGGCACGATGAAGAGCGTCGAGCGTACCAAGGTCGTGGCCACCCTGGGCCCGGCCTCGAGCAGCCGCGAGGTCCTCGGCGGGATGGTCGAGGCCGGCCTCGACGTGGTGCGGCTGAACTTCTCCCACGGCGAGCGGGCCGACCACGTGGCCCGGTTCGAGCTCGTCCGCACCGTGGCCAAGGAGCTCGACCACAACCTGGCCGTGCTGGTCGACCTCCAGGGGCCCAAGATCCGGGTCGGGGTGGTCGGCGACGACGGGGTCCGGCTCGACCGCGGCGAGGAGGTCACGCTGGTCTCCGGCACCGAGACCTGCGCCGCGCCCGACGTCCCGGTGGTCTACCCGGCGCTGGCCGCCGACGTCCGCCGGGGCGACCGGATCCTGCTCGACGACGGGGCCATCGGGCTACGGGTCGAGGACGTCGAGGGCGAGCGGGTCCGCTGCCAGGTCGAGCGGGGCGGCGTGGTCAAGTCCCGCAAGGGCGTCAACCTGCCCGGGGTGGCCGTCTCGGCGGCCTCGCTGACCGCCAAGGACCGGGCCGACGTGGCCACCGCGGTCGAGCTCGGCGCCGACTACGTGGCCCTGTCGTTCGTGCGCAAGCCCGAGGACGTGGCCGAGGCCAAGCAGGCGATCGCCGAGCACGGCCGCGACATCCCGGTGGTGGCCAAGCTGGAGCGGCCGGAGGCGATCGACGTCCTGGACGACATCCTCGAGGTCGCCGACGCGGTCATGGTCGCCCGGGGCGACCTCGGGGTCGAGCTGGCCGTCGAGCAGGTCCCGCCCATCCAGAAGCACATCATCGCCAGGGCCAACTCGCTCGGGGTGCCGGTGATCACCGCCACCCAGATGCTCGAGTCGATGGTGGCCAGCCCCCGCCCGACCCGGGCCGAGGCCAGCGACGTGGCCAACGCCATCTTCGACGGCACCGACGCGGTGATGCTCTCCCAGGAGACGGCCGTCGGCCAGTACCCGGTCGAGGCGGTGGCCACCATGAGCCGCATCGCCCGCGAGGCCGAGGCGACCCCGTACCTCACGGCCCCGCCGCCCCCGGCCGTCGGCGGGCTGGACGTGCCCGCCACCGTCTGCCGGGCGGCCGTGCAGGTCGCCGCCGACCTGGGGGCCCGGGCGATCGTGGCCTTCACCGAGTCGGGGGCGACCGCCCGCTACGTCTCCCGGTTCCGGCCCCGGACCCCGATCATCGGCCTGACCACCTCCGAGGCGGCCCGGCGGCGGATGGCCCTCTACTGGGGGGTGGAGACGGCCCGCCCGGTGGGCAAGGGCACCCAGGTGCGGAGCATGATCGACGACGCCGACGCCCGGATCGTCTCCGAGGGCCTGCTCACCCCGGGCGACCTGGTCGTGGTCGTGGCCGGCAGCCCCGGCGGGCGGGGCGGGACCAACCGGGTGCTGGTCCACCGGGTCGGCGAGCGCGACCTGGCCGCCCGCGAAGGTTGAGCCACAAGGGCGTGGAGTCGGCCGACGATCAATAGGTTCCGACCGGCAGCGCCGGTCGGCTAGTACCAAAGTTCTACGGTGACAACTGGCCCGGTTTCCGCCACACTTCCGTGACCACCCGTGACCACCGTCCGGGGGACCGGCGGGGTACGTGGGGAGGAGCCGGCGATGAAGCAACGTGAGGTCGGCGAGGCGTACGAGGCCTCCACCAGCGCGCTGGAGGCGGCCAAGGGGCAGCGGCTCAGCCTGCGGCGGGCCATCGCCGGGCTGGAGGAGGCCCTGGCCGCTCCCGACGACCCGGACGGCCTGGGCGGCCAGGACGGCCTGCCCGGCCGGCTGGCCCCGGCCCTGGAACGGCTCCAGGAGGTGTTCGCGGTCCACGTCGAGGTCACCGAGGCCCCGGGCGGCCTCTACCAGGAGATCCTGGAGAACGCCCCCCGCCTGGCCAACCGGGTGACCCGGTTCCGCCGCGAGCACGCCGAGATCACCGAGGGCATCGGCCGCGGCATCGCCGAGTGCGCCACCGCCAGCGACCCCGACGCCGTCCAGGCCCTCCGCGACCACGCCGTCCGGCTCTTCGCCGACCTGGTCCGCCATCGCAAGCGCGGCCTCGACCTCGTCTACGAGGCCTACCACGTCGACATCGGCGGCGAGTCCTAGCCCCAGCCCCGCTCCCGCAGCAGGGCGGCCAGCTGGCCGGTGAGGGCCTCCATGGAGAAGTGGCGCCTGGCGATGGCGTGGTTGGCCTCGAGCAGGCCCGGGTCGGGCTGGTCGAGGAAGGCCTTGAGCGGGGTCGGGTCGGCGGCCGGGAACCAGCGGAAGCCGAAGCTGGCCAGCTCGGCGGCGACGGGGTAGTCGCCGACGGCCAGGGGGCGGCGGTGCAGGGACGCCTCGATCAGGGGGGCGCCGAAGCCCTCCCAGGTGGAGGGGAACACCACGGCGTCGCAGGCGGCGTAGGCGTCGTCCATGGTCAGGCCGGCGGGGACGCGCCGGTGGGCCCGGCAGGTGGCGGCGGCGAGCAGCCGCTCCAGCTCGGGGCCGTAGCCGTCCTCCTCCGGGCCGGTCAGCCAGTAGTCGGCGCCGAGGGCCTCGGCCATGGCCAGGCCGGCGGGGACGTTCTTGCGGGGGATGGCCCGGGTCGGCTGGAGCAGCAGCCAGCGGCCGGGGGCGACCCCGAGCCGTTCCCGGGCCAGCGCCCGCCGGCCCGGGCCGGGCTCGGGGAAGCCGCCGTAGACGGTGGTGGCCGCGATCCCGCGGTCGGCCAGCTCCCGGCGGCTGCGCTGGTTGATGGTGACGTGGGCCCAGGCCGGGTCGTCGGGCGGCCAGCGGCCGACGCCGGCGAACTCCTCCCGCTGCCAGGGCAGGTCGTGGTGGTGCAGGATGGCCGGCCGCCCCGCCAACAGGCCGGTCAGGGCGGCCGCGGCGGCCGGGTTGCGGGGCAGGGAGCAGACGTTCTCGACCACCACCAGGTCG
>DASUPQ010000905.1 GCA_036280995.1 Actinomycetota bacterium
GCGTCGGCATGAAGCCCTGCACGAAGGCGCTGTAGGTCTCGTTGATCAGCCGCTGCGACTCCGCGGCGATCGTGCCGAACACCAGCGAGCTCTTGCCCGAGCCGGAGACGCCGGTGAACACCGTCAGCCGGCGCTTCGGGAGCTCGACGCTGACGTCCTTGAGGTTGTTCACGCGCGCGCCCTGCACGCGGATCAGATCGTGGCTGTCGGCAGCGTACAGCGCAGGCGGCTGCGTCTCCGTCCTCGTGGCCATGCTCATCGTGTCTCCATCTGTCAGGCGGGGCCCAACCAGCGGCCGTCGCGCATCAGCTCGCGGTCGGACAGCTCGTTCACCTCGCGCCAAGCCTGGATGCGGCGCGGGGAGATACGGAACCAGCGGTACGGCGTGGCCAGCGCACGCGGGTCGAAGCCGGTGCGCGCGGCGAACCGGTCACCCCGCTGCTGCGCCAGCGCGTCGATCTCGAGGACCTCGACGTCGCCATCGATCATGGACACGTCGCGGGTGTGGCCCAGGCCCAGCCGGACGGCCCGGGTGGCGGCCAGGTTCCTGCCGGTCGGGCTGTCCGTCGGCGTGGCCACCAGCAGCGTTTCGCCGTCCCAGTCAAAGGACAGCGGTACCAGATACGGCCCACCGTCCGCCGAGGCACTGGCCACCCAGACATCGATGTCGTGGGTGAGCCGATGCTCGGTGTCGCGACGACGCTGGGGGCGGGAGCGGGGGTCGGCACTCATCGGTCCTGAAGCAGCCCGAGGACGTTGCCAGGCGCGGTCATGCCCTGCGGTCCACCGCCCGGCACCTCAGCGCAGCTCCTGGATGCGGATCAGGTTGCCCGCGGGATCGCGGAACGCGCAGTCGCGGAGGCCGTACGGCTGATCGGTCGGCTCCTGGACGACCTCGGCGCCGCTGGCCTCCAGCTTCGCGAAGGTGCCGTCGAGGTCGGCGGTGGCCAGGTTGACGCCGAAGTAGCTGCCCTTGGCCATCAGCTCGAGGATGGTGCGGCGCTCGTCGTCGGTGATGCCGGGGGTGGCGGCCGGCGGGTGCAGGACGATGGAGGTGCCGGGCTGGTCGGGGGGGCCGACCGTGATCCAGCGCATCCCCTTGTAGCCGACGTCGTTGCGGACCTCGAAGCCGAGGGTGTCGCGGTAGAAGGCCAGGGAGGCGTCCGGGTCGGTGTGCGGGAGGAAGGTCTCGCGAATGGTGATGTCCATGGCGGTCAGGCTAGCTGCGGCTCGGGGCCGGCGCTTCTCGATTCCTGACCGGTCTGGTCACCTGTTTGGCGACGCACGGCGGCATCCCCGCCGTCGCGCGCGCCGCCTGGTCCCGATAGACGCTGGGCGGCACTCCGACCAGCTCGGTGAAGCGACTGCTGAAGGTGCCCAGCGACGAGCAGCCGACCGCGAAGCAGACCTCCGTGACGCTGAGGTCGCCACGACGCAGCAGCGCCATCGCGCGCTCGATGCGCCGCGTCATCAGATAGGCGTACGGCGACTCGCCGTAGGCGAGCCGGAACTGGCGGCTGAGGTGCCCGGCCGACATGTGCGCGCCGCGGGCGAGCGCCTCGACGTCCAGCGGCTGCGCGTACTCGCGGTCGATCCGGTCGCGAACGCGGCGCAGCCGCGCGAGGTCGCGCAGGTGCTGTGCTGCGGCCGCTGTGCTGGTCACCTGCGCGATCGTGCCACGTCGCACCGGAGCTGTCTAGCGACGCTGGCGTCCCTTCCCCACGCTGGGTCCGCTCGTCAGCGGTCCCCCAGAGGACCGGGGTCCAGGAGCTGGAGCATGGCGTCGGCGCGCAGCTCCCAGGGAAGCGCGCCCGGCTCGGCCGAGAACTGGAGGAACAGGCCGCTGTCGGTGGCGATCGCCAGTGCGGCCAGGTGCCCGGGGGGCATGGGCGGAGCGATCTGGTGGCGGGCGTAGCGGCCGGTGATCAGCTCGGCCAGGCGGTCCCGGAGCTGCCGGTATCGCTTGGCGAGCTCGGCCTGGGCGGCGGGGTTCCGCATGGCGTACAGCCAGAACTCGACCTGCAGCACGCCGAAGTCGCGCGCCGCGGCGAACTCCTGCTCGGTCTGGACGCGGAGGGCGGCACGCAGCTCCTCGGACGACTCGATGGCGTACAGCGCTTCGACCTGCTGGAGCTGCGCGGCCAGGCGCTGGTCCAGCAAGGCGAGGAACAGCTCGTCCTTGTTGGCGAAGTTGGAGTAGACGGCGCCCTTGGTGTAGCCGGCCGCGTCGGCGACCTCGTCGACCGTGGCGGCATGGAACCCGCGACGGGCGAACACCTGGCCGGCGGCGTCCAGCAGCCGGGCACGGGTCTGCTGCCGGCGCTGCTCCCGGGTCAGTCGGATCATGCCGTCCTCCAGGGCCAGGCCTCTTGACATACTGATAAGTATTAATATACTGAGTAGTATCATACAACAGGAGGAGCTCATGCGCACCATCACCCAGAGCGTGACCGTCAACCGGCCCGTTGAAGAGGTCTGGGACTACATCAGCAACTTCCAGAACACCACCCAATGGTCTCGGGGCGTTCTGGAGGCCAGGCAGACCTCCGGCGGCCCGCTCGGTGTCGGCTCGACGCTGCAGACCGTGGTCAAGGCCTTCGGTCGACGCCGCACCGCTGACTACCTGGTCACCGAGTACGAGCCCGGCCAGGCGTTCGCCTTCGAGGTCAGCTCCGGGCCGATGGCCAGTCGAGCTCGCTACTCGGTCGAACCGGCAGGAGCTGGGACCCGGCTGACCGCCTCAGGCGAGGCGGAGGTTGCCGGCCTCTACAGGCTGCTCGCGCCCATCATCGTCCGCACGGTCAAGAAGCACAGCGAGGCCGACCTGGCCAACCTGAAGCGCATCCTGGAAGCATCGGTGGCGGCGAACTAGCGGCAGGTCCACCAGGTCGCACCGTCATCCCAGGAACCCGTAGCCGATGTGGACGTGGCCCTGGTGGCCCTCGTCGGTGAAATAGGGGCGGCGGCCGAACGGGAACGGGGAGCCGATCTCGGAGGGGCGCAGGGGGCCCTGGAGGCCGTCCAGCCACAGCGCCAGGCTGCGGGCGGGATGGCTGTGGCGGCTGACGGGGCGCCCGTCGACCATGTCGATGTCGACGGCCCGCCAGACGGTGTGGTTGGAGATCCGGGTGGTGCCCTTGACGAAGCGGGAGTGGCCCGAGCGGAGGCAGCTCAGGCGGATGGTGTGGCGCTCGGCCAGGACGGCCAGCAGGGACTGGACCCGCAGGTCGAGGCGGCCGGAGGCCAGGTCGGTCCTGGGGTCGCAGCCGCGGCTGGCCGTGGTGGTGATCCGGGGGCTGGCGACCAGGGCGCGGACGAACGGGTCGCGGGCCGGGGCCTGGGTGGGGGCGGCCCGGGTGTAGCGGCCGGCCAGGGTCACGACCTCGTGCACGTACCAGCAGGCGTTGTTGTAGCGCCGCAGGGCGGTGTGGAGGGCGGCCGAGCCGAGAACGTGCGGGCAGGGGTCGCGGCCGACCGCCTCGGGGCGGGCCAGGCCGTCGCCGCAGAGCTTGCGGGCGGCGGCCGGGACGGCGTGGGCCGGGTTGTAGACGTGGGCGCGGACGCCGGTCCCCCACGTGTCCCAGGTGCTGGGCGGGCCGTTGGTCAGGTTGAACTGCATGGGGCCGGCGCAGCAGCCGGCGCGGTTGACGCCGTCGCGCACGCCGGGGGCCGAGGAGCGGCCGTGGTCGGACTCGACCTTGCCGATGGCCGCCAGGACCTGCCAGCTCAGGGCCGGGCAGGTGCCGGCCGCGGTCACGTAGCGGGCCAGGTAGTCGGGCGGGATGTCGGCCAGGGCGGCGTCGCTGGCCCCGATGTGGGGGCCGCCGGGCGCCTCCCCCGACGCCGGGGCCGGGGCCGGGCGGGCGCCGCCGACCGCCCCGGCGACCGCCCGACCCACCGCCTGCGCTCCCTTCACCGGGAACCCGGGGGAGGCGATGGTGGCCAGCAGGCCGAGCAGCAGCAGCGCGACCAGCACTCCCCCGCCGCCCAGGCGCGCCCGGGCGCTCACCGGACGCTCCAGCCGTCGCGGCCCAGCCGCACCCGCACCAGCGCCGTGCGCAGCCGGCCGCGGCCGTGGTCGGCCAGGACCAGGACGCGGACCTCCCTGGACGACAGCCGGTCCTGCTGCAGGGGCTTGACCTTGGCCCTGGGCACGCCCTGGCGGGCGGCGTACCAGGCGGCGGCCACGGCCGCGGGCCGCTCCCCCACCGGCGCCGGCCGGTCCCGGCCGCGCAGGCCGCCGAGGCTGCCCGGGTCCGCGCGACGGGCGGTCCCGCCCCGGGCCCGGGCGGCCGGGCCGTTCGTGGCGCCGGCGGGGCCGGCCACGGCCGGCCCGGCGGCCGCGACCGGCACCTCCCCCCGGTCGTACAGGGCCGCCACGAGCACGGCCAGGACGACCGTGACGGCCACCGCCCTGGCCACCCGCCGCCCGGCCTCCCCGGTGGCCGCGGCCAGCACCCGCCGGCCACCGGCACCGAGCACCGCCGCCACCCGGAGGAGAGTCCAGTTCGTCCGGTTCGAGAAGTGGAAGGTTCCGGAGTCCGGGGGCGGGCCGGGCCGGGACGCGGGTCGCGGGCCGGGGGTGGACCCAGCCCCGCGGCCGCGGCCGGAGCCACCCCCCTGCTGGGCGTTGTGGTCCTGGTGGGCCATCAGGCGGCACCTCCCCGGGCGGTGGCGGGCTTGGGGGGGCGGGAACGGCGGGTCGGCTGGGCCGGGCGGGGGCTGGGGAGGGCGCGGGGTCGGGAGGGGCGGCGGGGGCGGAGGTGGCGCAGGGCCAGGAAGGCGGCCAGGAGGGGGGCGGTGGAGCCGGCCAGGAGCATGCCGAGGTAGGCGTCGGCGGCGTGGGTGAGCTCGGCGACCCGGATGACGACCAGGGCGGCCAGGGCGGCGCCGGCGAGCAGGGCCAGGGCGGTGGCGAACGGGACCAGCCACCAGCGGAGGACGCCGCGGCGGCGGCGGGGGTCGACGGCCAGGGGGAGGACCACGGGGCCGGCCAGGGCCAGCAGCCACACCAGGGTCTGGGCGCAGCTGGCCAGCATGGCCAGGGCGACCAGGGCGAGCGCGAACGGCAGCACGTAGGCCAGGGCGAGGCTGGCGATCACCGCCCGCTCGGGGCCGTGGCGGCCGACGGCCCAGTCCCCCACGGCCGTGACCCGGGACCGCAGCGACCCGAGCACGCCCGGCTTGGCGGCGGGCGGGGCGGTGGCCAGCACCGTGGTCCCGGTCTGGAGCCGCGACAGGGGCTCGCCCACGAACGCCGTCCAGTAGCGCTCGGCGACCGTCCGCTGCACGGCCTCGGCCCGCGGGCCACCGGCGGCGAGCGCACGCGGCCCCTCCCCGGTCCCGGGCCCGCTGCCCAGGCTCGCCGGGGCGCCCGCCCCGACCCCGGACCCACCCTCCCGGCCCGCCGTGGCGACCGACCCGCTGGGGTCGGCGGTGGCGCCGGCCTTGAGGACCAGGTTGGGGATGGCCGTGCCGGCGCGGGCGGCGAGGGCGGTGGCGGTCTGGGGGTGGGTGACGAGGACGGTGAGGCCGACGAGCATGAGGAGGGCAGCCAGCCAGACCCGGCCGGGGCGGCGGCGGAGGGTGCCCCAGGCGGCCAGGGCGCAGACGGCGGCCAGGGTGGCGCCCTCGAGGGGGAGGCGGTGGCGCTCGCGCCAGGCGGACAGGCCGCGGGCGGCGGGCTCGCCGGCGTGGAAGTCGAGGGGGCTGAGGCGGTGGACGTCGCGCTGGCGCTCGATCGACCCGCGGGTGAGGGCGGCGGTGGTGCCGACGGCCCAGCGGGCGTAGGCGTTGAGGGCGCCGCCGCCCTCCAGGGCGACCCGCTCGCGCTGGTAGTCCCAGGTCGGGGCGGGCGGGGCCGGGGCCCGGTGGGGCGCCACGGCCAGCACCACGGCCAGGACCAGGAAGGCGGCGGCCAGGTAGGCGGCCAGCAGCGTGGCCATGCCCGGGGCGGGGCGGGCGGCGGCGGGCCGGGCCGGGGGGCGGCCTCGGCGGATGGTCATGCTCACGGGAAGCCCCCTTTCGAGGCGTGGGCGTGGAAGGGCAGGCCGGTCCGGGGCCGGGCTCGGGCAGGGCGGGGCCAGGCCGGGCACGGGTCGGGCCGGGCGGGGAGTCGGTTCGGTGGGTCACGGGCGCCGGCGGTTCAGGCGCACCGGTAACGGGTTGAGCCGTGGAGGCGATGCCAGGGAGGGAGGGTGCTGCTGGCCCCATGGTCGGCCCCGCCGGGGAGGAGATCAAGGCTTGACTTCGCGGGGGCCGCAGAGGTGCCCTGGTCGCCGCCGCGGATGACCCGCGGCGCTACGACGAGGGGACGGCGGTTGGACGAGCGACCCTGGTACACCGACTTCTTCGACGACGACTACCTGCGGATCTTCGGCCCGCTGCTGCCCGACGAGCGGACCGCGGACGAGGTCAACGCGGTGGTGGAGCGGCTGGGGCTGGCCCCGGGGGCGCGCCTGCTCGACCTGTGCTGCGGCCCCGGCCGTCACGCCGTCCCCCTGGCCCAGCTCGGCTTCCGGGTCACCGGGCTCGACCGCAGCCGGCGGCTGCTGGGCCGGGCGGCCGCCCGGGCCGCCGGGCAGGGCCAGCTGGTCGACCTGGTCGCGGCCGACATGCGCCGGCTGCCGTTCGCCGACGCCAGCTTCGACGCCGTCCTCAACCTGTTCAACGCCTTCGGCTACCTGGAGGACGAGGCCCAGGACGAGCTGGTCCTGGCCGAGGTGGCCCGGGTCCTGGCCCCGGGCGGCCGGTTCCTCCAGGAGCTGGCCAACCGCGAGGCCCTGGTGCGGGACTGGGACCACCGCCGCGTGCTCCGCAACGACGAGGACCTGGTGGTGGTCCAGGAACGGACCCTGGACCTGCGCACCAGCCGCGACCTGGCCCGCTGGACCCTGATCGGCCCCGACGGGCGCCGGGTCACCCGCGAGGTCGCCATCCGGCTGTACACCCTGACCGAGCTGGCGGCCATGCTGGACCGGGCCGGCCTGGAGCTGCTCGAGGTCCACGGCGACCTCGA
>DASUPQ010000906.1 GCA_036280995.1 Actinomycetota bacterium
AGGCCATGCGGACGGTGCCGTTCTCGGCCTTCGCCTACGAGATCACCAGACTGGAGGCCCCCCGCAACGAGGTCTACCGGGCCCAGGTCGAGACCAGGTACCGGTTCGAGGGCCAAGACG
Source organism: Actinomycetota bacterium (assembly GCA_036280995.1). NCBI lineage: Bacteria > Bacillati > Actinomycetota > Actinomycetota bacterium. The sequence continues at coordinate 121 of DASUPQ010000906.1, forward strand.
ATAGCCCCGTGCTGGCCCGCGACTCCTTCACCTTCGTGAAGACCCGCTCCGGCTGGCGTATCGCCGGCCCCGGCGACGCCAGCATGCGCCGGCGCGACGACGTCGAGATCTGGGAGGGCGGCCCGGTGAAGACGGTGCGCAGCGCCCGCACCCTGATCGTCTACCACACCGGCCAGGAGACGCTGGCGGGCAAGCTGCTGCGGGCCGCCGACCGCGCCTACACAGAGGTCGGCGCCGCCTGGACCGGCAAATGGGAACGCAAGGCGGTGATCCTGGTCCCCAGCAACGAGACCGAGGCCGAGAGGCTCGTCGGCGCCCGCGACCTGTCGCGGGTGGCCGCGGTGGCCTCCTCGTCGGTCGAGTCGGGCGACGCCGAGCGGGTGCTCGGCAACCGGATCGTGGTCAACTCCACCAACGTGGTCCGCTACGACAAGCTCAACCTCCAGGTCCTCGTCACCCACGAGATGACCCACGTCGCCACCCGGACCCTGGGCGACGGCGTGCCGCTGCTGCTGGTCGAGGGGTTCGCCGACTACACCGCGCTGAGGCCGGTCGGGCTGCCGTTCAGGATCACCCACGAGGCGCTGGCCCGCAGGGGCTTCGACGGCCGCCTGCCGAGGGACGCCGAGTTCCGCAGCCGCAACGCCCCGGTCGCCTACGACGAGGGATCCTCGTTCTGCCAGTGGGTGGCCGTGACCCACGGGAGCCGCAAGCTCCAGGCCCTGTACCGCGAGTTCCGGGGGTCGGACTCGCCGAGCTCCCGCGAGCTCGACCGCGGGTTCCGGAAGGTCCTCGACATCTCCTACGGGACCGCCGAACGGCGCTGGGCCGCCTGGGTCCGCGAGCAGCTCGCGTCTTGATCGTCGTGCCCCGGCCGCCGGCGGCCGACCCGCTGGAGGCGTTCACCGAGGAGGAGATCCGGGCCTGCGTCGCCTACGCCAAGCCCCGCCAGCGGTGGGCCCTGGCCGCCTACGGCGTCGACCTGGCCGCCCTGGCCGTCCTCGCCCTCACCGGGCCCGGCCGGGCCCTGGTCCGGGCGGCGGCCGGGCTGGCCGGGGGGTGGGTGCCCGGGCGGGTGGCCCTGGCCACCGTGGCCGTGCTGGCCGTGCGGGCCGGCGTCGGGCTGCCGTTCTCGGTGCGGGCCTTCCGCCAGGACGCCCGGGCCGGGCTGGCCACCCAGCGCCTCGGCGGCTTCCTGCGCGACTGGTCCAAGGGCCGGGCGGTCGGCCTGGTCCTGACCGTCCTGCCCCTCACCGCCCTGGTGCTGGGCGCCCGCTGGCAGCCGGCGGGCTGGCCGCTTGTGGCGGCAGCCGCCGCTGTCCTTCTCGTGCTGGTCCGGCCCTGCTCGGGCCGGTGCTGATCGAGCCGCTGTTCAACCGGTTCCGCCCGCTCGACCCCGGGCCGCTGCGGGCCCGGCTGCTGGAGCTGGCCGAGACCATGCGGGTGCCGGTCGGCGACGTGCTCGTGGCCGACGCCAGCCGCCGCACGACCAAGGTCAACGCCTACGTGTCGGGGCTGGGCCGGACCCGCCGGGTCGTCGTCTACGACACCCTGCTGGCCGCCGCCGGGCCGGGGTCGCCGGGCGGGGCCGACGAGGTGGCCCTGGTCGCCGCCCACGAGCTGGCCCACGTCCGCCACCGCGACGTGCTCTGGGGGACGGTCGGGGCCGCCGCCCTGGCCGCCGTGGCCGTGCTGGCCGCCGTGGCCGTGTTCGACCTCGAGCCGGTCCAGCGGGCGCTCGGGGTGACCGGGCTGGGCGACCCGCTGGCCGCGCCCGGCCTGCTGCTTCTGGCCGCCCTTGGCGGCCTGGTGGCGGCGCCGGTGGCCAGCGCGATCAGCCGCTGGGCGGAGGCCAGGGCCGACTGGGTGGCGCTGGAGGTGACCGGCGACCCGGCCACGGCGGTCGCCGTCGAGCGCCGCCTCGCCCTCGAGAACCGGGCCGACCTGCGCCCCAACCGGCTGCTCATGCTGCTGTTCGCCAGCCACCCCTCGACCATGGCGCGGATCGCCCAGGCGTGGCTCTGGGCCGAACGCCACTAGAATGCCCGGGCCGTGAACCTGCTGCTCGTCACCAACGACTTCCCGCCCCGGTCCGGGGGAATCCAGCAGTACTGCCACAACCTCGTGCGCCGGCTGCCACCCGACCGGGTGGTCGTCTATGCGCCGGCCTGGCCCGGGGCGGCCGCCTTCGACGCCGACCAGCCATTCCGGGTCGTGCGCCACCCGGGCCGGACGATGCTGCCCGTTCCCGGCGTCCTGCGGCGGACGGTGGCGCTGGCCAGGGAGGTGCGCCCGGACGTGATCTGCTTCGGGGCCGCGTTCCCGCTCGGGCTGCTGGCGGGGCGGCTCACCCGCGCCACCGGGGTGCCCTGCGTCGGCTTCACCCACGGGGTCGAGGTCGCCGTCGGCCGGGTGCCGCTGGTCCGCCGCCTCATGGTCCGGGTGGCCGGGGACCTGCGGCTGGTCACGGCCGTGAGCCGCTGGTCGGCGGCCCGGGTGACCCGGGCCGTGCGCGGCCGCTGCCCGGTCGAGCTGCTCCCGGCCGGCGTGGCCGCCGACGCCTACCACCCGGCGGTCGACGGGCGGCCGGTGCGCGCGCGCCACGGGCTCGGGTCGGCGCCGGTCTGCGTCTGCATCTCGCGGCTGGTCCCACGCAAGGGCCAGGACCGGCTCATCCAGGCCTGGCCGGAGGTGGTGGCCCGGGTGCCGGAGGCGCGGCTGCTGCTGGTCGGCGGCGGGCCGTACGAGCGGCGGCTGCGCCGGCTGGCCGCGGCCAGCCCGGTGGCCGACCGCATCCACCTGGCCGGCGAGGTCGCCTGGGAGGACCTGCCGGCCCACTACGCCGCCGGCGACGTGTTCGCCATGCCGTGCCGCACCCGCTGGCTGGGGCTGGACCTGGAGGCCCTCGGGGTGGTGTTCCTGGAGGCGGCCGCGACCGGCCTGCCGGTGGTGGCCGGGCGCTCGGGCGGCGCCCCCGAGACGGTGGCCGAGGGGGAGACCGGGACGGTCGTCGACGGGCGCCGGCCCGGACCGGTCGGCGCCGCCGTGGCCGGCCTGCTGGCCGACCCGGCCCGGGCCCGGGCCATGGGGGCGGCCGGCCGGCGCCGGGTCGAGGCCGAGTTCTCCTGGCCGGCGGTCGTCACCCGCCTGGAGGAGCTGCTCTCCATCGCCGCCGGGGCCCCGAAGTGAGGACCTCGTGGGCGCGGGCGCCGCTGCGGATCAGCTTCGCCGGCGGCGGGACCGACGTGCCGCCGTACCCCCAGACCCACGGCGGGGCGGTCCTGTCGGTCACCATCGACCGCTGCGCCACCGCCGAGCTCCGCCCCCGGCGCGACGGCGACTACCACGTCGTCTCGCGCGACCTGCGGGCCCGGGCCGCCTTCGCCCCCGACGAGCTCGGCTTCAACGGCCACCTCGATCTCGTCAAGGCGGTCCTGCGCGACCTGGCGGCCCGCCGGCCCGGTCGCGGGCTCGACCTCACCCTGGCCACCGACGCCCCGCCCGGGTCCGGCCTCGGGTCGTCCTCGGCGCTGGTCGTGGCCATGCTGGCCGCGGTCGGGGCGGCCACCGGCCGGCGCTGGTCCCCGGCCGAGCTGGCCCGCACCGCCTACCAGGTCGAGCGGGTCGACCTCAAGATCGAGGGCGGCATGCAGGACCAGTACGCCGCCGCCTACGGCGGCCTCAACTTCATCGAGTTCGCCGGCGACGACGAGGTCGAGGTCCGCCCCCTGGCGGTGGCCGCCGACGTCCTTGAGGCCCTGGAGCGCTCGCTGGTGCTGGCCTGGTCGGGGGACAGCCGCACCGACGACGGCATCCTGCGCCGCCAGGTCGACGGCGTCCTGGTCGGCTCCGAGCAGAGCCTGGCCAGCCTGGGCGCGCTCAAGGCGCTGGCCGAGGCGATGCGCGACGCCCTGCTCGCCGGCGACCTGGCCACCTTCGCCGAGGGCCTGCGCCAGGGCTGGGAGCACAAGCGCCGGCTCGCCACCGGCATCGCCACCCCCCGCCTGGAGGAGCTGTACGAGGTCGGCCGGGCCGCCGGGGCGGCCGGGGGCAAGGTGCTTGGCGCCGGCGGCGGAGGGTTCATGCTGTTCGCGGCCCCGCCGGAACGGCGGGCCCGGATGGTGGCCGCCCTCGAAGGCGCCGGCGCCCCCTGTTCGCCGGTCCGCTTCGACCCGCACGGCGCCTCCGCCGGCAACCACCGGACCCGGGGGAGCGCATGACGGATATCGACGGGTATCTGAAGGCCTCGGCGGCGATGGCCGCCACCCTGGCCGAGCGGCCCGGCGGGGCCGCCGTGGAGCGGGCCGCCCGGCTGGTCGCCGACGCCCTGGCCGGCGGCGGCCAGGTGCTGTTCTGCGGCAACGGCGGCAGCGCGGCCGACGCCCAGCACCTGGCCGCCGAGCTGGTCGGGCGCCTGCAGCTGGAGCGGCCCGCCTACCGGGCGGTCGCCCTCACCACCGACACCTCGGTGCTGACCGCCCTTGGCAATGACTACGGCTACGCCGACGTGTTCGCCCGCCAGGTCCAGGGCCTGGGCCGGCCGGGGGACGTGCTGGTGGCCATCTCGACCAGCGGCCGCTCCGAGAACGTGCTCCGGGCGGCGGCCGCCGCCAAGGCCGGCGGCATGGCCGTGGTCGCCTTCCTCGGCCCGGCCGCCTCGCCCCTCGACGACACCGCCGACCTCGCCCTGCACGTCGACGGCGACGTCGCCGGCCTGGTCCAGCAGGGCCACATCACCATCGGCCACGCCCTCTGCGGCTGGGTGGAGCAGCGCCTGGCTGGTTCATGAGCCGGCCGGCGGTGTTCCTGGACCGCGACGGCACGCTGGTCGAGGAGGTCCCGTACCTCCACGACCCGGCGCGGGTGGCGCTGCTGGGCGGGGTGGGCGCCCTGGCCCGGCTGGCCGCGGCCGGCTACGCCCTGGTGGTGGTGACCAACCAGGCCGGGGTGGCCCGCGGCCTCTACGACGAGGCCGCCGTCGACGCCGTCCACCGGCGGCTGGCCGAGCTGCTGGCCGGGGCCGGGGTGCGGCTCGACGCCGTGCTCCACTGCCCGCACCATCCCGAGGGGACGGTGCCCGGCTACGCCCGCCGCTGCCGCTGCCGCAAGCCGGGGCCGGGGATGCTGGAGGCGGCCGCCGCACGCCTCGGCCTGGACCTGGCCGCGTCGTACATGATCGGCAACCACCCGACCGACGTCGGCGCGGCCGCCGCCGCCGGGGTGACCCCGCTGTACGTGACCACCGGGCAGGCGGCCGGGCGGCCGCCGCCGGCGGGTGTCGCCGTCGTCGACGGCCTGGAGGTGGCGACCCGCGCCGTGCTGGACGGGACCGTGGCGCCGGCGGGCGGGAAGGCGACCAGGCCCGCTCCGGCCGTGACGGAGCGGGCCTGGCCCGGGATGCCGGTTGGTCGCGGACGACCGCGCCCCTGACCGGCACCGCCAGCGGCGGGTTCGGGCCCCCCCGGTCCCGGTGACCGCCCCCGTCGGTCCCGGACCCCCCCGAACACCGAATCCTTCCGCTGTGTCCCCATCCCCCTGCCGGTTCCGGCGGGCTCCTCCTGTGTCTCCGCCGGTACCTCTCGGGAGGACGAGATGAGCGTAGCCGCCGCCCCCCGCTGGCGTCGGTGCTCTGGGTCACCGCATCCCGGTGATCTCCGACACAACCGGCACAGACCAGGCTCAGGTGAGCCGGCGGAGCGCGTCGGGGTTGCGCAGGCGGATCGAGTCGGAGTCGTAGTTGATGAAGCCGCGCTTGCGGAACGCCCCCAGGGCCCGGCTGACGTTCTCGCGGCTGGCCCCGACCATGCCGGCCAGGTCGCGGTGGGTGAGGCGCAGGGAGATCCTGGTCCCGCCGTCGGGGTCGGGCTCGCCGAGGTCGTCGGCCAGGCCGAGCAGGACCTTGGCCAGCCGGCTCTTGACGTCGAGCGACAGCAGGTCGTCGATCAGCGCCTCACGGGCGGCCAGCCGGGCCGCCACCTGCCGCAGCAGGGCCGAGGAGGCGGGCGGGTTGGCCTCCAGAAAGCCCCAGAAGGGGTCGCGGCCGATGGCCCAGGCGGTGGTGGGCGAGGTCGCCCGCGCCCCGGCGGTCCGCCGGCCCTCGTTCAGCAGGGCGAGCTCGCCGATCAGGTTGCCGGCCCGGATGATCGTGTGGACGAGCTCGCCGCCGCCCCGGACGGGGGAGACGATCGCCACCTCGCCGGCGGTCAGCACCAGCACGTGGTCGGCGGGTTCGCCCTGGCGCATCAGGAAGCTGCCCACCGGGTAGTCGAACGGGGTCGCCTGCTTGGCCAGCTGGTCGAGGGCGTCGGGCCGCCCGTGGCGGAAGATCGGGCTCTGCTCGAGCACCTGAAGCAACGCCGCCTCGTCGGCCTGGGATCGCCGTCGGGTCATCTCCCAACTCCCCCTTCCGGGACCTCTGCCTGGGTCAGGCGGCGGACCAGGGCATGGGCGCCCATGGTGGTCGCCTGGTCGAGCGCTCGCTTGGCCACGGCGCCGGCCTCGTCGGCCCGGCCGACCCGGCGCAACGCCGGCGCCAGCTCGACCAGCGTGTGCAGCTGGTCGAGGCGGTGGCCGGTCGTCTCCAGGGCGGCCAGGGAGCGCTCCAGCAGCGCCACCGCCCTCGCCGGGTCGCCCGACGCCAGGGCCAGCTTGGCCTCGGTGCGCTGCAGCCGGGCCCGCGAGAACACGTCGACGTCCTGGACCGCCGCCCAGGCGCGGGCCACGGCCGCGGCCGCCTCGTCCGGGTCGGCGCCGGCCAGGCAGGCCTCGGCCAGGTGCAGCTCGGCCTCGACGTCGGCGCTGCCGTCGGGCTGGGTGGTGAGCTCGATCGCCTCCTGGGCCCGGCGGCGGGCCGCCTCCGGCTCGTCGTGGGCGATCCCGACCAGTGTCAGCCCGAGCAGCGACCACAGCCGTTTGCGGGTGAAGCCGACCTCGAGGCTGAGGCGGTTGCCCTCGGCGAAGTGGCGCTCGGCGGCGTCGGGGTCGCCCTGCAGCCAGGCCACCTCGCCCAGGGAGACCTGGGCGGACGCCTCGGCGCTGCGACGGCTGGCCGCGCGGGCGTCCTCGATCAGCCCAAGGGCCTCGGCGCGCAGCCGGTCCAGCGGGGTCGCCAGGTACAGGCGCATCGGCAGCAGGCTGGCCCGCAGCTCGATCACCAGCTTGGCCTGGCCGGCCCGGCGCGCCTGGACGATCGCCTCGTCGAGCAGGCGGCCCGCCCCGGCCAGGTCGCCGGCCAGGTACGGCGGGTAGGCCTTGACCCGGGTCGCCTGGGCGATGAGCGCGGGGTCGCCGGCCTCGACCGCCTCGACGATGGCCCGGTCGGCGGCCGCCGCCGACTCGGCGAACTGCCCGAACAGCACGTGCACCCGGGAGAGCTCGGTCCAGGCCTGGGCCCGCACCGCCGTCCGCTCGGCGCCCGTGGCCGGCCCGAGGTCGGCCACGGCGCCCGGCAGGTCGCCGGTGGCCCCGCGGACCGTCCCCCGCTCCAGGTGCAGCTCGGCCCGTTCCTCGACACCGGTCTCGGCCAGGTCGGCCAGGGCGAGGGCGTCGTCGAGCATCTGGGCGGCCGCGGCCAGGGCCTCCTGGTCGCGCAGGCGCCGGGCGGCCCGCTGGCAGGCGGCGACGGCGCGGGCGGCCAGCTCCCGGTCCTCGGCGGTCGGGGCCCGCACCTCGCCGGCCAGCCGGACCGCCTGGACCAGGTGGCGGGCGACCACCTCGGGCATGCTCGGCTCCTCGCCGGGCGCCCCGGCCAGCCACCCGGCCAGCCGGCCGTGGAGCTCGGACCGCCCGGCCTTGGGCAGCATGCTGTAGGCCACGTCACGGAACAGGGCGTGGTGGAAGGCGAAGCGCTCCTGGCCGCCGGCCAGGCGCTCGGGCAGCCGTTCGATCAGGCCCATCCGGACCAGCCGGTCCAGGTCGGCGTCGAGCTCGCCGTCGCCGGGCTGGGCCAGGGCGGCCAGGGCGGCGTGCGAGAACCACTTGCCGACCACGGCGGCCCGGCACAGGACGCGCTTGGTCGACAGCGGCAGCCGGTCGAGCCGGGCCGCGACCAGCGCCTGGAGGGAGTCGGGGATGGGCAGGGAGGGCTGGTCGGGCCCGGTCCGTTCCGCCTCCCGGAGGGCCAGGGCCAGCTCCTTGACGAACAGCGGGTTGCCCTTGCTGTGCTCGAAGACGCGGCCGGCCAGCCCCGGGTCGGTGTCGGCGCCCAGCACCGAGACGAGCAGCTCGGCGGCGGGCCGCTCGCCGAGCGGGTCGAGGTCGATCCGCTGGGTCCCCGTCCTGACCAGCCAGGCCGGCAGGCCGGGCAGCTCGGGCCGGCTGATCCCCAGGTAGGCGAGCTGCCCCTCGGCCTGGCAGCCGTCGGTGACCAGCGTCGAGGCCACCTCCAGCAGGTCGCTGGTGGCCCAGTGCAGGTCCTCAAGGACCACCAGGACCCGTTCGTTCCTGGCCAGGCCGCACAGCACCCCGGCCAGGGCGGCGGCCAGCTCGCGGGCGTCGCCGAGGACGGGCTGGGACATCGGGCCGGGCTCGTCCGAGTCGAGGCCGGCCAGCCGGCACAGGGCCTCCGCGGTGGCCGGGGCGGCCCGCGGGTCCGGCCAGGTCTCGGCGACCAGCCGGCCGATCGAGGAGGCGAGCACGCCGGCCGGGTCGGTGGCGGCCATCCCGGCGGCCGCGGCCAGCACCTCGCGGACCGGCCAGAAGGGCAGGCTCTGCCAGTCGGGCAGGCAGCGTCCCCAGAGGACGTGGACGCGGTCGCCGATCTGGGCCGTGGCCGCCCGGGCCAAGGTCGACTTGCCAACGCCGGCGTCGCCGACCAGCAGGACCAGCCGGTTGTGGTGGGCGGCGTGGTCGAGGGCGCCGATCAGCCGTGGCAGGTCGGCCTCGCGGCCGACCATCGCCTCGGTCACGGGCTCGGCCGGGGCCAGCCCGAGCACCTCCGCCACCTCGACCGGCTGGCGCTGGCCGCGGACCGTCAGCAGCTCGGCCGGGCCGACCTCGACGATGTCGCGGGCCGCGCGCAGGGTGCGGGCCGACAGGAGGATCTGGTCGGGCTCGGCCGCCTGCTGGATGCGGGCCGCGGTGTGCACCGCCGAGCCGGTCACCCGCAGGTCCCCCGACCACGGCCCGGCCGCGACCTCGCCGGTGTCGAGCCCGATGCGCAGGTGCAGGGGGACGTCGCCGAGGGCGGTCTCGGCCGTCTTGACGATGTCGCGCAGGGCCAGCGCCGCCCGGACCGCCCGGGCGGCGTCGTCGTCGTGGCCGGTCGGGAACCCGAACACGGCGAAGATGGCGTCGCCGATGTACTTCTCCAGGGTCCCGCCGAAGCGGCGGACCTCGGCGGCGAGGCGCCGGAAGGTCTCATTCAGCAGGTCCCGCGCGGCCTCCGGGTCGAGCGACTCCACCAGCCTGGTCGAGTCGACCAGGTCGGCGAAGAGGACCGTCACCACCCGGCGCTCGTCGACGCCGCCGAGCAGCCGCTGGCCGCAGGACGGGCAGAAGCGCGCCTCAGCCGGCGACGCCACCCCGCAGGCGGGACAGACCATGCCGGTCGAAGCGGCTCCGAGTGAAGTCACGGCCCTCACCTGGACGGCGGCGTCGGGAGCGCCGGAGGGATCAGGAGTCGGGGCTGTCGTCCGGGTCGTCCTCGGCGGAGCCGGCGCCGGCCGCATCGAGGCGGGGAGCCCTGTCCAGGCGGGGAGCGTCGCTGCCGCCGGTCGCCTCGGCCGTGTCCAGGCGGGGCGCGTCGGCCGCGTCGGCGGCCTCGAGCCTGTCCAGGCGCGGGGCGTCGGCCTGGGTGCCCTCGTCGGGCTCCATGCTGCTCATGGTCCCTCCCTCAGGGTTCGCGATGGATCGCTCAAGGAGTCTATATGGCGAGGCCAGCCGATTGATCCCTTCCGGCCCATCCCGAACGATTGCCGCGGGCTACAGTTTGTGACCGAACTCCGGCGGCAGGCGGTACTCGTCCCCGACGACCGGGTCGCCCTCGGCGAAGCGGCCCAGGCGGAACGGGCGGATGTCGACGGTGGTGGCCTCGCCCCGGGTCACCAGCTCGGCCATGCAGGCGCCGACGGCGGGGGACTTCTTGAACCCGGTGCCGGAGAACCCGCCGGCCACGAACAGCCCGGCCACCCCGGGGGCGGCGTCGAGCACGGCCCGGCTGTCGGCCGAGGTGTCGTAGACGCCGCGGTGGCCGCGGGCGAACGGCGCCCCGGCGAACGACGGCACCCGCCCGGCCAGGCGCCCGAGGGCCGGGGCGACCACCTCGTGGTCGTAGCCCTCGACCTCCCGGTCGATCGCCGCCACCTCGATGTGGTGGCCGGCCGCCACCCCGAGCAGCGACAGCTCGCCCCCGTGGGGCCGGAAGTAGGTGCCGAGCACCCCGTCGATCACCACCGGGTGCCGGCGGGCGGCCCCGGGCCGGCGGAAGAACGCGATCTGGGAGCGCTCGGGCGTGATCCCCAGCTCGAACCCGGCCGTCCGGGCCAGCGGGTCGACCCACGGCCCGCAGGCCAGCACGACCGCGTCGGCCCCGACCCGCCCGCCGTCGGTGTCGACCCCGACCACCCGGTCGCCCTCCACGGCCAGCCCGCGCACGGCCACCCCCTGGCCGATCCGCGCCCCCAGGTCCACCGCCCGGGACGCGAACGCGAACGTGGTCGCCACCGGGTCGGCGTACCCCGACCCGGGCTCGACCGCCGCCATCTCCACCCCGGCCAGGTCCAGCTCGGGATGCTCGGCGGCCAGGTCGGCCGGGGCCACGGCCTCGGTGTCGACCCCGACCCGCCGCAGCATGGCCACGTTGCGGCGCAGCCGCTCGCCCTCCCCGGGCCCGACCAGCACCGCCGCCCCGGTGACGGTGAACCCGCACCAGCCCCCGACCCGGTCCTTCCAGTCCTGGAAGTAGCGCAGCCCGGTCAGGGCCATCCGGGCCTCCGGCTCGTTGGTGTAGTGCATCCGCACCAGCGCCCCCGACCGGGCCGTCATCCCCGAGCAGACCATGCCCCGTTCCAGCACGAGCACGTCCACGCCCCGCTCGGCCAGGTGGAAGGCAATGGAGCAACCCATCACCCCGCCACCGACCACCACCACGCTCGCCCCAGCCATAGCGGTAAGTGTCGCGCATCAGCAGGGCCATGGCACAGGCGCTCTTGGGGGGCCGTGGGGGGAGCGAGCCCCCCACATGGATCAGGGGCCGCGGCCGGTGGCGCCTCGCTAGCATGTGCCGATGCGGATAGGAGTGATCTCCGACATCCACGGGGCCGCCGACGCGCTGGCGCGGGAGGCCGCCGGGGCGGACGCGCTGCTGGTCTGCGGCGACCTGGTGAACCTGATCGACTACCGCACGATGGAGGGGATCGCGGCCGAGGTGTTCGGGCCGGAGGCGACCCGGGACTTCGTGCGGCACCGCACCGCCGGGCGGTTCGAGGAGGCGGGGCGGGTGCTGCGCAGCGCCTCGGCGGGGCGGGAGGACGAGGTCCGCGACCGGGTCCGGGCGGCCGTCCGGGCCCAGTACGAGGCGGTGTTCGCCGCCTTCCCCGAGCCCACCTACCTGACCCACGGCAACGTCGACCGTCCCGAGCAGTTCCAGGACCTGCTCCGGCCCGGGGTCCGGCACCTGGACGGGGAGGCGGTCGAGGTCGACGGGATGCTGGTCGGGTTCGTGGGCGGCGGGCTGCCGCGGGGGGAGCGGCCGCACCTGTCGGAGATCACCCACGAGGCGTTCGCGGCCAAGGTGGCCGCCGTCGGCCCGGTCGACGTGCTCTGCTCGCACATGCCCCCGGCCGTCGACGACCTGCGCTTCGACGTCGTGGCCGGCCGGCCCGAGCCGGGCAGCCAGGCGCTGCTCGACTACGTGGAGGAGCACCAGCCCGACTACCTCTACTTCGGCCACGTCCACCAGCCACGGCGCAGCCGCCTCCGGGTGGGCCGGACCTGGCTGGTCAACGTCGGCTACTTCCGGGGCACCGGGCGGATGCTGGAGCACCCGGCGTAATACCATCGGGGCATGGCCGAGCATGCCGAAGGGTCCACCGAGGTGTACGCCACCCCCGCGGAGGTGATGGCGGTGGTGGCCGACTTCGAGGCCTATCCGGAGTGGGTCGGCGCCCTCGAGGAGGTCGAGGTCCTGGCCCGCGACCGGCGGGGGCGGGGGACCAGGGTCGCCTTCCGGCTCGGCACCCCGGTGGGGGACCAGGCCTACACCCTGGCCTACCGGTATGCGCCGCGGGATGCGGGCATGTCCTGGACGTACGTGGAGGGGACGCTGGACGACCTGGCCGGCTCGTACGCCCTTGAGCCGGGCGGCGACGGCGCCACCAGGGTCACCTACCGGCTCGAGGTCGCCCTCGGCGTCCCCCTGCCCGGCCTGATCAAGCGGCAGGCGGCCAAGCAGATCGTCCGCTCGGCCCTGAGCGACCTGAAGCGCCGCGTGGAGTCCATGTAGGCTGCCAGCACCGTGCGCATCCTCCTGTTCACCGGCAAGGGCGGCGTGGGCAAGACCACCGTGGCCGCGGCCACGGCGGCCCGGGCGGCGGCCCTCGGGCACCGCACCCTGGTGATGTCCACCGACCCGGCCCATTCGCTGGCCGACTCCTTCGACGTCGAGCTGGGCGCCGAGCCGCGCCAGGTCGCCGACCGGCTGTGGGCCGAGCAGATCGACAGCCAGGCCCGGCTGGAGGCCAACTGGCGCGACATCCAGGAGTACGTCGTCAACCTGCTCAACTGGGGCGGGGTCGACGCCGTCGAGGCCGAGGAGCTGTCGGTCATCCCCGGCCTGGACGAGCTGTTCAGCCTCATCGACATCAACCGTTACCACCAGGCCGGCGACTACGACCTGCTGGTGGTCGACTGCGCCCCGACCGCCGAGACGCTGCGGCTGCTGTCGCTGCCCGAGGCGCTCGGCTGGTACATCGACCGGCTGTTCCCCTCCTCGCGGCGGATCGCGACCGTGGCCCGGCCGCTGCTGGGCCGGCTCGGCAACCTGCCCCCGATCGCGTCGGACGCCGTGTTCGCAGCCGTGGAACGGCTGTACCGCAACCTGGAGCGGGTCCGGGTGCTGCTGGCCGAGCCTGAGACCTCGACCGTGCGGCTGGTCCTCAACCCCGAGAAGATGGTCGTCGCCGAGGCCCGGCGCACCTACACCTACCTGTCGCTGTTCGGCTACCGGGTGGACGCGGTGGTGGTCAACCGGCTGCTGCCCGACGACGTCACCGACCCCTACTTCGGCAAGTGGAAGGAGATCCAGGCCGACCACTTCCGCACCATCACCGAGTCGTTCGCGCCCCTGCCCATCCTCACCTGCCGGCTGTTCGACGACGAGATGGTCGGGCTGGAGCGGCTGTCGGAGGTGGCCGCCGCCGTCTACGGCCCCCGCGACCCGGCCGGCGTCCTCGCCGAGTCGCGGCCGCTGCGGGTCACCAAGGAGGCCGGCGGCGGCTACGCCCTGCGCATGGACCTGCCGTTCGCCGAGCGGGGCGACCTGGACGTCCACCGCAAGGGCGACGAGCTGCTGATCAAGGTCGGCGGCTACAAGCGCAACGTGCTCCTGCCCCAGGCGCTGCAGCCGCTGGAGATCTCCGCCGCCAACCTGCGCCGCGGCACCCTGGTGGTGCGCTTCGACGCCCGCGAGGGGCCGTCCGCCGACGCCAGGGGCGCCTGATGCCCGCGCCGACCGGAGGAACGCCCATGCCGCCCCACGACGCCGCGGCCGGCCAGGCCCCCGAGTGCCAGTACTGCCCGATCTGCTCGGCCATCGCGGCCCTGCGCGAGGCCCGGCCGGAGGCGGTCGAGCACCTCGTCAAGGCCGGGGCCGAGCTGCTGCTGGCGGCCAGGGCCCTGCTCGACGGCGGGGGCGAGCCGGCCGCCCGGCCGGCCTCGCGTCGCCGCCCCGGCCCGGCCGGGACCGGCGACGCCGCGGCCGCGAGCGACGGCCTCCAGCGCATCGACATCGGCTGACCTGGTGGCCTCAGCCGGCACGGTCGAGCCCCGGGCCATCGGCGTCGACATCGGCGGGACCAAGATCGCCGCCGGCGTGGTCGCCGAGGACGGGCGGATCCTCGACCGGGTCCGGGTACCGACCCCGCCCGACGACGAGCTGGCCACCCTGGCCGCCCTGCACGCGGTCGTGGACGAGCTGCGGGACCGCGACCCGCGGGTGGAGGCGATCGGGGTCGGGGCGGCCGGGCTGGTCGAGCGGCCGGGCGGCAACGCCCGCTGGGCCCCGCACAACACCTACCGGCGCCTGGAGCTGCGCCGCCTCCTGCACGAGCGGACCGGCCTGCCGACCAGCGTGGACAACGACGGCAACGCCGCCGCCTGGGCCGAGGCCCGGTTCGGGGCCGGGGCCGTCAGCGACGACCTCGTGCTGGTCAACGTCGGCACCGGCATCGGCGGCGGGCTGGTGCTGAACGGCCAGCTGTACCACGGCGAGCACGGGTTCGCGGGCGAGCTCGGCCACCTGATCGTCGACCCCGGCGGCGACCGCTGCGCCTGCGGCAACCGCGGCTGCCTGGAGGCCATGGCCTCGGGCTCGACCCTGGGCCGCCTCGGCCGGGAGGCGGCCGCCGCCGACCCCGGCGGCCGCCTGGCCGCCCTGGCCGGGGGACCGGACCTGGTCACCGGCGAGGTCGTGTTCGCCGCCGCCGCCGAGGGCGACAAGCCGGCCCTGGCCCTGTTCGAGCGGGTCGGGCACTGGCTCGGGGTCGGGATCGCCTCGCTGGTCACGATCTTCGACCCCGACCTGGTGGTGGTCGGCGGCGGGGTCGCCGCCACCGGCGACCTGCTGCTGGCCCCGGCCCGGGCCAGCTTCGAGCGCTACGTCCACGCCCGGGACCACCGCGACCTGCCCCCGGTGGTCCCGGCCCGCCTCGGCGCCGACGCCGGCCTGGTCGGCGCGGCCACCCTGGCCCTGGCCCGCCAATGATGGACGGCCTCCCGACGCTCGGGATCACCCTGCCGCAGTTCTCGGAGCGGCCCGGGCCGGCCCTTGACGCCTGCCGGGACGCCCGGCGGCTCGGGTTGGGGGGGGTGTTCGTGTTCGACCACCTCTGGCCCCTCGGGGGGGTCCGGACCCGGCCGGCCCTGGAGTGCTGGACGCTGCTGGCCGCCGTGGCCGCCGAGGCCGGCCGGGCGCCGGGCGGCCTGCGGGTGGGCACCCTGGTGACCAGGGCCGGGCTGCGGGCCCCGGCCCTGGTGGCCCGGATGGCCGGAGGCGTCGGCCAGGTCGCGGGGACCCGGCCGGTCATCGGCGTCGGCCGCGGCGACCTGGCCAACCAGCCCGAGAACCTCGCCTTCGGGCTGCCGTTCGGCACCCCGGCCGACCGCGCCCGGGCGGTCGAGGACACCGTCGCCGCCCTGCGCGGCCCCCTGGCCGGGTCGCCGAGGCCCGAGGTCTGGGTCGGGGGGGCCGGCCCGACCGCCCGTGACCTGGCCGGCCGGCTGGCCGACGGCTGGAACGGCTGGGCCCTGACCCCCGAGGAGCTGGCCGCCGGCCTGGCCGGGGTCCGCCGGGCGGCCGAAGGGGCCGGGCGCGACCCGGCCACGGTCGCCGGCACCTGGGGCGGGCAGGTGCTGGTGGCGCCCGACCGGCACGAGGCCGCGGACCGGCTGGCCCGCTGGGGCGAGGGCCGGCCCCCGGCCGAGGTGGCCCGGGTGGTCGCCGGCGACCCCGACACCGTCCTGGCCCGCCTCCGGGCTCTCGGCGACGCCGGCGCCGCCTGGTGCGTGCTGGCCACCGTCGGCGCGCCAGCGGGCGAGGCCCGGGCGGCCCTGGCGGCGGCCGCCGGCCTGCCAGCGCCGGGTCGAATCGGTTGATCGTGAAACAAATTGGGGCGGCTCGGCGAACGCCACCAGAATTGCTTGCCGCGGCCGTCCGGATCGGGAAACCTAGTTACCGATCGTTACTGATCAATAGTCTCGTTTGGCCCGGTAGGAGCATTGCACGGAGGCACATGGCACGCGCAGAATCTAGGCCGTTGACTCGCCCATCGCCGCTACGCGCAACCCCGCCACCCCCAGGGCGGACGCGTAAGGGAGAGGAACCGCCATGTACCCGCGTACTGTCAGTGTCCCTGCAACCCGTGCCCCGGCACGGTCCCGGCCGGGCCGGGAGTCGACCACCTGGTCCCGGACCCGCAACGGGCCGTCGACCACCTGGTCGTAGCCAGCCGATGGCGGTGACGAGGTGAGCGAGCCCGGGACGCTCCCCCAGGGCGTCCGGACCTCGCTCCCTCGCGCCGCCTGGCTGTTCGTCCTGGCGGTCGTGGCCGCGGCCACGATCGTCGTCGCGCTGTACGCCCCCGCCGCCGTCCGCCTCCTGGTGGACGGCGGATGGCGGGCCGCCTGGGAGCCACTGCTGTACGTGGCCGGCCTGGTCGTGGCCGAGCGGTTCGTGGTCAAGGTGCCGCTGCGCAACCACCGCTTCTCGGTTGGCGTGTGCGACATGGTGATCGTGCTCGGCGTGGTCTTCCTCGACCAGCCCGTGCTGGTCATCGCGACCGGCGTCGGCATCGCGGTCAGCCAGCTGCTGTTCGAGGCGCAGCCGGTCAAGCGCCTGTTCAACGTCCCCCAGTACATCCTCTCGGTGGCCGTGGCCGCCGCCTCCGCCGCCCTCCTGGTCGACCTGCTGCAACGCTACGACCTGTTCGGGGGCGAGCTCGAGACGGGGGTGTTCCGGCCGGCCCTGGCCGTGATCTGGGTCCTCGCCATGGCCGCCTTCTTCATCGTCAACCACTCGCTGGTCAGCACCGTGGTCAGCCTCTCCACCGGCCAGGGGTTCGTGCAGAGCTGGCTGCGGGCGGCTCCGGTGGCGGCCGCCGACTGGGCCGCCAGCATCGCCTACGGCCTGATCATCGCCGCCCTCCTGGTCCACGACCAGGCGCTGCTGCCGCTGCTGATCGTGCCCATCGGCCTCACCTTCCTCGGCAACCGGGCCTGGGCCCGCAGCCTGGCCCAGGGCCAGCGGATGCACTCGCTGTACGCGGCCGGCCGGGCCCTGTCCAACCGCCTCGGCGACGCCCGCGCCTGGGAGGCCTTCGCCCGCCAGGTCGCCGACGTCCTCAACTGCGAGGGGGCGGCCGTGTTCCTGGGCCGCGACGAGGACGGGGTGCTCGACGTGGTCTCCACCGGCGGCACCGACCGGCTGACCGTGCCGGCGTCGCCCATCGCCTGGGAGCAGGCGGCCAAGGGCTGGGCGTCCCGGGCCGGCTGGTCCCGCTACACCATGGTGCCGATGGAGGCCGACGGCCAGGTGGTCGGGTTCGCCGCCGCCTTCGGGCCCCGGGTCGACGCCGACTTCACCGGCGACGACACCGAGACCCTGCTCACCCTGGCCAACCAGGGGGCGGCGGCCCTGGTCAACGAGGAGCTGTACCGGGCGGCCGAGAACGAGCGGGCCGCCCTGCGCGACATCGTCGGCCACTCCTCCGACGGCATCTACACCGTCGGGCCGGACCGGACCGTCCGCTCCTGGAACGCGGCCATGGTCGCCCTCACCGGCTACCAGGAGGACGAGGCGGTGGGGCAGAAGTGCTTCAACCTGCTCCGGGCCCGCGACGGCGACGGGGTCGACATGTGCGCCGCCGACTGCCCGATCCTGGCCGCGGCCGCCTCCGGCCACGAGGAGGTCCGCGACGCCTCGGTGCTGAACAAGGAGGGGCTGGCCCGCTGGATCCGCTACGCCCACGCCCCCATCGTGGCCGCCGACGGCGACATGGACGCCGACGTGGTGGTGGTCCGCGACGTCACCCGCGAGCGCCAGACCGACGAGCTCAAGACCGACTTCGTGGCCAGCGTCTCCCACGAGCTGCGGACCCCGCTCACGCCCATCAAGGGCTTCCTGATGACCCTGCTGCGCGAGGACCGCGACTTCGCCCAGGACCGCCGGCGCGAGTACTACAAGCTGATGCTGATGCAGTCCCAGCGGCTGGAACGGCTGATCGAGGACCTGCTGGAGGTGACCCGGCTGGAGGCCGGGGCCGGGCTGGTCGACACCACCGCGATCGACGCCGTCGACCTGGTCCGCCAGGTCGTTGACCGCTTCACCAGCGAGGACCCGGACCGCACGGTCCACGTGGCCGCCCCCGACCACGCCGTCTACTGCCGCGGCGACTGGATGCGGATCGACCAGGTGCTGGGCAACCTGCTCTCCAACGCCCTGCGCTACGCCCCGCCCCACGAGCCGGTCGAGGTCCGCCTCGTCCCCCAGGGCCGCGAGGTCGTGTTCGAGGTCCGCGACTGGGGCCCGGGCATCCCCATCGACGAGCAGTCCCGCATCTTCGAGCGCTTCCACCGGGTCGGCCACTACATGACCCGCGAGCCGGGCGGCGCCGGCCTCGGCCTCTATCTGGCCAAGCGCCTGGTCGAGGCCATGGGCGGCCGTATCTGGGTCTCCAGCCGCCTTGGCCACGGCTCGGTCTTCTCCTTCGCCCTCCCCGCCGAGCCCAGCCTCAACGCCGTCGCCCCTCGCGACCGCCACATCGGCTGAGGGCGGGACGAGCGTCAGCGCCACCGCCTGGCCCTGACGGCCCCGACCCGCCCGGAGGCTTGGCCCGGCCTGTCCCAGTCGCGGCTGGGCAGGTGGCGGCGTTTCCGGCGGTGCGGGGCAGCAGGGCTGGCACCGGTATCCTCTTGCTGCTGCGCGCCGCCCGTTCGGGGGTGGCGCTCGGACGCAAGGAGGCGTTTTGCAGCGACGGGTGATCATCATGGGAGCCGCCGGCCGGGACTTCCACAACTTCAACAGCGCCTTCCGGGGCGACCCGGCCACGACGGTGGTGGCGTTCACCGCCACCCAGATCCCCTACATCGACGACCGGACCTACCCGGCCGCCCTGGCCGGACCCGCCTACCCGCAGGGGATCCCGATCGTCCCCGAGGAGCGCCTCGACGACCTGATCGCCGCCGAGGACGTGGACGAGGTGGTGTTCAGCTACTCCGACGTCCGCCACGTCGACGTGATGCACGTCGCCTCCCGGGTCCTGGCCGCCGGGGCCGACTTCCGCCTGCTCGGCCGCAGGCAGACCGAGCTGGTGGCGGCCGTGCCGGTGGTGGCGGTGTGCGCCGTCCGCACCGGGGCCGGCAAGTCGCAGACCACCCGGAGGGTGGCCGAGATCCTCCGGGCCGCCGGCCGCAAGGTCGTGGCCGTCCGCCACCCCATGCCCTACGGCGACCTGGCCAGCCAGGCCGTGCAGCGCTTCACGACCGTCGAGGACCTGGTGGCCGCCCGCGCCACCATCGAGGAGCGCGAGGAGTACGAGCCGCACCTGGCCGCCGGCACGGTCGTGTACGCCGGCGTTGACTACCACGCCATCCTGGAGCGCGCCCAGGCCGAGGCCGACGTGCTGCTGTGGGACGGCGGCAACAACGACCTGCCGTTCTTCCGGCCCGACCTGCACATCGTGGTCGCCGACCCGCTGCGGGCCGGGCACGAGTCGAGCTACCACCCGGGCGAGGCCAACGCCCGGGCGGCCGACGTGCTCGTCATCAACAAGGTCGACGAGGCCACCCCCGAGCAGGTCGCCGACCTCGAGGAGCAGCTCAAGCAGCTCAACGCCGGGGCCGTGGTCGTCAAGGCGGCCAGCCCGGTCCGGGTCGAGGACCCCGAGCTGGTCACCGGCAGGCGGGTCCTGGTCGTCGAGGACGGGCCGACCCTGACCCACGGGGGGATGAGCTACGGCGCCGGCGTGGTCGCCGCCCGCCGCCTCGGCGCCGCCGAGATCGTCGACCCCCGCCCCTTCCTGGTCGGCTCCCTGGCCGAGGTGTACGAGCGCTACCCGCACATCGGCGCC
>DASUPQ010000907.1 GCA_036280995.1 Actinomycetota bacterium
CCGGGGTCCTTCTACAGCCACGTCGGGGGCTGGGAGGACGAGTACGCGGTGGCCAGGCAGTGCCAGAAGATCGTCTGCGACGACTGGGAGACGGTGAAGCACCGCACCCAGACCCTGAGCCGGATGTACAAGGACGGCGAGCTGCGCGACGACGACGTCCACGCCAACCTCGACGAGGTCGTGGCCGGCGCCAAGCCGGGCCGGGAGGCCGACGACGAGCGCGTCTACTTCAACGCCGTCGGGCTCGCCTTCGTCGACGTCGCCATCGCCCTGGCCATGTACCGGCGGGCCACCGCCGCCGGCAGGGGCCGCGAGCTCACCATGCAGGAGACGATGATCTTCGACCATCCCGACATGGCCGCCC
Organism: Actinomycetota bacterium; assembly: GCA_036280995.1. Classification (NCBI taxonomy): domain Bacteria; kingdom Bacillati; phylum Actinomycetota; species Actinomycetota bacterium. The sequence goes on from DASUPQ010000907.1 coordinate 365, forward strand.
ACGTCCGCCTGTGACGGGGGCGGCGGCGTTGCCGCGCGGTCGCCTTCCTGGAAGGTCGGGCGGCCGCGCGGCAGCCGCCAGGCGGGCGGGAGGGGGGCTAGCCGCCCGCCGTGCCGGTGAAGAAGGTCTGGGCCTTCTCCCAGGCCTGCTGGCCGACCGAGGCGCCGAGGGTGCGGCCGTGGTGGTCGGCGTCGGGGAAGTGGATGCCGCCGAGCCGGCGCGAGACGCCGGCCTCGTCGCGGGCCGCGCTGAAGGTCGGCCAGATGAGGACCGTCGGCAGCAGCGGCGTCGCCCCCGGCTCGACGAACGACCTGCCGGGCCGGACCGTCACCCGGGCCCCGAACAGGTCGCTGCCGGTGAACCGCTGCAGGACCCTGGCCCCGGCGCCGCTGAAGGTGGAGTGGCCGGACACGTACTCGGGGAACGGCGGGGTCGGGAAGGTCGCCGCCTGGTAGGGATGCCAGGTCTCGCCCCTGATGAGGCGCGTCCCCTTGTAGGGGCCGGCCCAGGCCAGCACCAGCTTGCCCTTCATGCGGGTGCGGACGGCGGTGATCGGCCGCACGTAGTCCCAGCGCAGCTTGGCGTTCCAGGCGGCGATGCTGGCGTCCAGCTCGGCGTTGGCCAGGGCGAAGGTGAGCTTGGCGCTCTGGTCGAGGTTGTAGCCCCTGGCCCGGGAGACCGCCCCCGCGAACAGCAGCCAGTGGCCGGGCGGGGTCTCGCTGTCGGGGCCGTCGGCCCAGTACTCGGCCTTGACCTTGGTCAGGTCGGTGAGGGTGGCGCTGGCCAGCAGGGTGTCGGTGACCTCCTCGTCCAGCCGGAGCAGCGTCCGCTGGGTCGGCCCCGGCGGGAGGAACTGGTTGGGCGAGCTCATCGCGAACGGGGTGATGTGGCCCCAGTGGGGGGTCAGGTACTTCTGGACGACCATGGCGCCGCTGGCGTTGGGGTGACGCAGCGGCTGCCAGCGGAACGGGTCGTTGACCTGGTCGGGGGTGTTGACCGGGACGTAGCCGATGGTGTCGGCGTAGCCTCCTGCCTGGTTGGAGCCGTCGGTGGCCCGGAAGGCGAGCACGGCCGCGGCCGCCTGGTTGCCGACGCCGGTCGGCGAGGCCGGATCGGTGGTGGCGTCGTCGGGGTCGTAGCCCATGTTCGACAGCAGGGCGCGGAAGTCGGCCGAGCGGGCCGGGAACAGGTTCAGCAGGGCCCGGTAGGCGGCGTAGCTGACCGCCTGGCTCTTGTAGGCGTCGGTGCGCTCGGCCGCCGGGCGGCGCAGCGACCCGCCCAGGCGGGTCCCGACGGCGGTGGCGTCGTAGGCCGCCCAGGCGTCGTACATGGCCGTGTGCACGATGGCCAGGGCGCGGGCGTTGATGCTGGGACCGGTCTTCAGGGCCCGGATGGCGGCCAGGGTCTGCTCGCTCCAGCGCAGCACGGCGTTGTCGTCGGCCCTCGGCCCGTAGGCGTCCAGCGGGTACAGCGGGCCGGGGCCGATCGGAAGGGCTGGCAGCGGCAGCCGGATCTCGATGCCGACCTCCGCCTCGACGTCGGCGGTGGCCTGGGCGACGACGGTGCCGAACAGGGCGACGACGAGTGTGAGGACCAGGACGAGTCGACGGGTCACGGCGCTCCCCCCTTGAATTGCGAACAGCCGGCCAACAGCGCCGGACCATAGCAAGCGCGAGTCCCAGGACCAAACCTGTCCGGACAGGAAAACTACGGAGTTTCGGGTCCCGGATTTGGTGGAAGCACGGCGCCGTGACGGCCCTGACCTGCGGCGAAGCTGGCCGCTCGGGCGGCCGTCTCGCCGGAGGCGAGGGTCGCCATCCCTCGGCGGAGCTCGTTGGCCACCGCCTCCGGCTCGGTCAGGTCCCACTGCTCGATGGCGGACAGCCGGTCGTTGCGCAGCCCGGCCTGGGGCAGGGCGGCCAGCTCGCGGGCCAGGGTGACGGCGGCCGCCAGGGCCGTGCCGTCGGGAACGACCCGGTCGACCAGGCCCATGGCCAGCGCCTCGGCCGCGCCGACGGGCCGGCCGGTGAGGAGCAGGTCCATGGCCCGGCCGTGGCCGACGAGCCGGGGCAGGCGGATCGTGCCCAGGTCGATCAGCGGCACCCCGAAGCGGCGGTTGAGCACGCCCAGGACGGCCCCCTCGGCCGCCACCCGCAGGTCGCACCAGAGGGCCAGCTCCAGCCCGCCGGCCACCGCCGGGCCCTCGATCGCGGCCAGCACCGGCTTGGACAGCCGCAGCCGGGTCGGGCCCATCGGCCCGTCGCCGTCGGCGGCCACCCTCGGCGGGTTCCCCTCGGCGATCGCCTTCAGGTCGGCCCCGGCGCAGAAGGCCCCGCCGGCGCCGGTCAGCACGGCGACCGAGGCACCTGGGTCGCGGTCGAACTCCCGGAAGGCGCCGGCCAGGGCGGCCGCGGCCGGCCCGTCGACGGCGTTGCGCCGCTCCGGCCGGTCGATGGTGACCACCGTCACCGGCCCGTCCCGCTCCACCCGCACGCCCGTCCCGTCGGCCACGGTCGCCTCCTCCGGTCGCCAGCCACGGGATCGTAGCCCGGGACGCGTTGAGCGGCGGGCGCCAGGAGTGCCACCATGCCGGGCAGGTCCGTCAGCCGAGAGGAGCCGCCACGGTGCCCGAGCCCGTTCCGCTGGTCGACGTGCGGGCCGCCTACCTGGCCCAGCGGGCGGAGCTGGACGCGGCCGTGGCCAGGGTCGTGGGGTCGGGCGGGTTCATCCTCGGTCCGGAGGTGGCGGCGTTCGAGGCGGCCTTTGCCGGGTTCTGCGGCGTGCGGCGGGCGGTCGGGGTGGCCTCGGGCACGGCCGCCATCCACCTGGCCCTGGCCGCGCTCGGGGTCGGGCCGGGTGACGAGGTCGTCACGGTCGCCCACACCTTCACCGCCTCGGCCGAGGCGGTCGCCCATGCCGGCGCCCGGCCGCGGTTCGTCGACGTCGACGAGGCCACCGGGGGCATGGACCCCAAGGCCCTCGCCGGCGCCGTCGAGGGCGCGGCCGCGGTCCTGCCCGTCCACCTGTACGGCCTGCCCGTCGACCTGCCCGCGATCCAGGCCGTGGCTGCCGACGCCGGCGTGCCCCTGGTCGAGGACGCCGCCCAGGCCCACGGGGCGACCGTGACCATGGCCGGCGGCCAGGTGCGCCGGGCCGGGTCGGTGGGGCGGCTGGCCGCGTTCAGCTTCTACCCGGGCAAGAACCTCGGCGCCTTCGGCGACGCCGGCGCGGTCACCACCGACGACGACGAGCTGGCCGACCGGGTGGCCCGGCTCCGCGACCACGGCCGGATCTCCAAGTACGAGCACGCCGAGGTCGGCTGGGGCGAGCGCCTGGACGCGCTCCAGGCGGCCGTGCTCGCGGTCAAGCTGGAGCGGCTGGAGGCCGGCAACGCCGCCCGCGAGCGGCTGGCCCGCCGCTACGACGAGGCGCTGGCCGGGGTCGGCGACCTGGTGCCGCCGGCCCGGGTCGAGGGCCGGCGAAGCGCCCGGCACCTCCACGTGGTCCGGACCCGGCACCGCGACGAGCTGCTGGCCGCCTGCCGGGCCGCCGGGATCGGGGCCGGGGTCCACTACCCCGTCCCCCTCCACCTGCAGCCGGCCTGGCGCCACCTCGGCCTCGCCCGCGGCGACCTGCCCGCCACCGAGGCCTGGGCCGACGAGTGCCTCTCGCTCCCCCTCTATCCGGAGCTGACCGAGGCCCAGCAGGACCGGGTGGTCGAGGTCGTCCGCGGGTTCTTCGCCGCCCGCTAGCGGGTGGCGTGGCCGCACGCCCCGCGCCGTGCGGCCACGCGTCGGTGCCGATCGGCGGCCGGTGACCTCAGC
>DASUPQ010000908.1 GCA_036280995.1 Actinomycetota bacterium
CGATCGCCACCGAGTAGGGCTCGGGTCCAGCCTATGATCGGGTCGTGAACCGCCAGACATCCTCCGCCGGCAGCGCCCGGGACCTGCCGACGGGGGCGCCCCGCCGGGCCGGCTCCCGGTTGCGGCCGGGCTGGGTCGTGCTGCTCGGCTGCGCCGGCATCGGGGTCTTCGCCGCCTTCCTGTGGCTGGTCGAGCACACCGAGCCGCCGCCCCTGCCGGTGCTGGTCGTCATGGTCCTGGTGGTCGTCGGGCTGGTGGTCGGCCCGTGGGCGTACCTGGCCGCCAGGCAGCTGGAGGGCGAAGCTGCAGCGGGCCGTATCCTGCGGCGCGTCTTGGCCGTCGGGGCGACGCTGGCCGGCACGGGGGTGGCGGTCGCCGCCGCCATCTCCATCTCCGGGACAGGAGAATCCGGCACGGCGGGGGCCGTGGCCATGTTCTCAATCCTCGTCGCCGGGCTGTTGTCGCTGGTGGGGGTGGTGGTGTTCCCTTGGCTGTTCCTGCTCACCCGCACCGTGACCCGTGAGCGCGCCGCCCGGGTGCGGGCTGAGGAGCGCGCCGAGGTGGCGACCCACCTGCACGACTCGGTGCTGCAGACGTTGACGCTGATCCAGAAGCGAACCGGCGACCCGGCCGAGATGGCTCGCCTGGCCCGCCATGCCGAGCGCGAGCTGCGTGGCTGGCTCTACGGGGCGGCCGACCCCGACCGGGACGACCTGGTCGCGGCCTTCCGGGCCGCCGCGGCCGAGGTCGAGGACCGCTTCGGGGTGTCGGTGGAGCTGGTCACGGTCGGGACCTGCCGCCTGGACGAGCGCGCCCGCGCGGTCGTCGGCGCCGCCGGCGAGGCGCTCAGCACCGCCGCCAAGCACGCCGGGGTGGCCCGGGTGTCGATGTTCATCGAGGTGAGAGACGGGCACGTGGTCGTGGTCGTGCGGGACCGGGGCAGCGGGTTCGACCAGGCCATCGCCGGTGGGCGGGGTGGCCGCGGCATCCCCGACTCGATCCTGGGGCGAATGCGGCGCCAGGGCGGGGCGGTCACGATTCGTACGAGCCCTGGCGCGGGCACCGAGGTGGAGCTGCGCATGCCGGTGGCCCGGGCGTGACCGGCCAGCCGCACGGGCGGGTCAGGGTCCTGGTGGTCGACGACCACTCGCTGTTCCGCTCCGGGGTACGCACCGAGATCGAGCCCGCCATGGAGGTTGTTGGTGAGGCCGGCGACGTCGCCGCCGCGATCTCGCAGATCCGCGCGCTGCAGCCCGACGTGGTCCTGCTCGATGTCCACCTGCCCGGCGGTGGCGGCCGTGCTGTGCTCGACGCCGTGCTGGCCACCCACCCGGAGGTGCGCTTCCTGGCCCTGTCGGTCTCCGACGCCGCCGACGACGTCATCGGGGTCATCCGGGGCGGCGCCCGCGGCTACGTCGTCAAGGCGATCTCTGGCCCTGAGCTGTGCGAGGCGATCCGGCAGGTCCATGCCGGCGACGTGTACTTCTCCCCGCGTCTGGCCGGGTTCGTTCTTGACGCCTTCAGGGGCAACCCGCCGGCGCCGCTGGACCCAGAGCTGGACCAGCTCACCCTCCGGGAGCGGGAGGTACTGCGCCTGATCGCCAGCGGCTACACCTACAAGGAGGCCGCGGCCCGCCTCCACATCTCCGCCCGGACGGTCGAGACCCACGTCTCGGCGGTCCTGCGCAAGCTCCAGCTCTCCAGCCGCCGCGAGCTGAGCCGCTGGGCCGCGGCCCGCAACCTCGCCTGACGGAGCGCCTATATTCCGGCCGGCATTCCGTCCTCGGCGAGCGATGGTGGACGGAGGAATGACATCCACGTTGCCGACTCCGCGCCATACCAGACCCAGATAGCCTCTGACCTGCGGTGTTGGGAGCTGGCGGGGACTCGAACCCCCAACCTGTTGTTTACAAAGCAGCGTCCCGGCCGAGCGCGCCGGCACCGCCAGCGGCGTGCTCAAACACCAGCCGCCAGGTCGGCGGCGCCCTGGCCATCGCCGTCTACGGTGCCCTGCTGGCCAACCTGGGGTTCTTCGACGGCCTCCGAACCAGCCTGTTGATCGCCGGCCTGTTGCTGGTCGCCACCACCCTGGCCAGCTCACCCTGCGACCCACCGCACAGCCCTGAAGGAGCCAGCATGACCGCCTGGACGAGCGAGGAGCTCACCCGCATCGGGACCGTCGAGGAGCTGGAGATCGCCTTCCTCCGGACGGCACCCTGAGCCGTCCCAGAACCAGCTGGGTCGTCCCCTACCGTGACGGCCTCTACGTCTGGTCCGTCAACGGGCAACCTCGGCCTGGTTCCGCGGCGCCCAGGTGCGCCACGAGGGTCACATCCGGGCCGGCGGCGTGGACATGGACGCCACCTTCCTGGACGCCGACCACGACCTCAACGACGCCCTCGACGCTGTGTACCGCGACAAGTACCGCCGCTACAGCCCCAGCCACGCTCGACCGCATCACCAGCCCCGAGGCACGATCTACCACCATCCAGCTCGTGCCGCGGTCAACAAGCCCTTAGAACCTGTGCGAATATCTTGGTTGCTGGTTACCAGGTGAAGTCCCGGAGCCAGACCAGGGCCTGGACGCCGTCGCGCAGCAGCTCGACGCGTGGGCGCTGATCGACCTGAGCAAGCCAGGTGACAAGGTAGCCGTCGCGGTCAGGCCGGATGCCGCCGCGGACCCGTTCGATGGCCTCCAGCTCGGCGTTGCTGAGCTGGTACTCGTCGGCGGTCAGGCCGACCACCAGCCGGATCCAGCGGGCAGCGCCTGGGGCAAGGTCGCGGTCGGCGTGGACGACGAGGTTGTCCACCCAGGTCTGGCCGAAGCGGGTGTCGTTATCGTCGGGGACCAGGTCACAGACCACGTCGTACAGCAGGTAGTCCAGGGCGGCGCTGGGCGGGTGGCGCTGCTCGAAGTCGTCGAAGGCCATCTGCTCCATGCGGGCCACCGCCGCGTCCAGCGCCTGCCGATCGCTGATGCTGGCCGCCTTGGCGGCCTGCTCGACCAGCCCGACCGCATGGTCAAAGCCGGCCTGGCTGGCCTGCTGGCGGCGGCGCTGGGCCGGGGTAGCGGGGGGGCCGAGCAGCGCATCGAAGTCGTCATTGTCGATGCCGGACATGGCCGTAGCATGCCACCCCCACCATCGACCTGTCGCACCCACCCGACGAGGACCCCGATGCCGGCCGCCGCCCCATGCCCACCGCGTCGGTTCCCCACCGACCTGACCGACGCCCAGTGGTGTCTGCTCGCCCCGCTGCTGCCCGCCCCGCGCGCTGGCCCTGGCCGGCCAGGCCGCCCCGCCACCAGCCGCCGCGCGCTGGTGAACGCGATCTTGTACGTGCTATGGACCGGCTGCCCATGGCGGGCCCTGCCCGACTGTTATCCCCACTGGCGCACCGTCCACCACCACTTCGCCCGCTGGGCCGCAAACGGCACGTTGCCGTGGACACCGGCGGGCTGCTGCTGGATATCCTGGTCACCCCGGCCAGCACCCAGGACCGCGACGGCGGCCGGCCGCTGCTGTGGCGCCTCCGCCGCCACTTCCCGACCCTCCGGCTGGCCGTCGACTACGAACGCAAGCCCGAACACCACCAGGCGTGGGTGCAGTGGGCCATGGTCCGCGTGATGGTCAAGCGCCTGACCCAACAGGTGCCCGCGCTGCCCACCCGAACACTCAGCCTGGCCGCATGACGTTACTCGCACAGGTTCTTAGGGACTAAGGACGCCACTTGGCACTCAAGGACTAGCCGCTGCCAGATCGGCGGCGCCGGGCTTCTCTTGCTTGATAGCCCTCTGAGCTGCTGGTTTGGCGTGCGCGAGGGATTCGAACCCCCAACCGCCAGATCCGTAGCCTGGTGCTCTACGTCGGACTGGTCGGATCCAGACGGGTCCAGTCGGATCGTCTGAATGATCAGCGGGATGATCAGGCCACGAGACGCAGAGTCCTCGGTCACTGGTGGAGCGAGCATGAGATATTCCATCTGGTGACGGCTGTCGACTGCCACACGGCTGCCATGACAACCGCTTGGATCAAGCCCTCGCGTAGCGCGCTGTTGTCGCGCACCGGCAGCGTGGTGCGCCATCGCCATGGGGCGTCGATCAGCCCCGTCGCTTGGGCCCGCGCACGCGCCTGGTCAGCCGGGCACGAGCGGCCGCCAGCCGGGCGCGGCCTTCGACCACCATGAGCGAGAGCCCGGTGCCGCTGATCAGCAGCAGGTTGAGGAGCGAGTCCTCGCTCAGATGATGCGCCAGGGGATGCATGGTCAGCTGGTGTGGCAGTAGGAGTCGCTGGAGGCATCGCCGCCCTGGAGGCGGGTCTGGTGGACCCGCAGGCCCCGGAAGTCGTCCCCGCTGGGGAAGAACCGCGGGTCAACGGTTAGGCCGCCGCGCTCGGGGTCGGCGTCGAGCTTGGCCACCCACGCGCCCACCCCGCCCGGGTAGAAGATGTCGTCCCAGGCGGCGTACAGCGAGTTGGTCACATACACCCGCCGGCCGTCGCGGCTGACCTCCACCATCTGCGGGCCACCGCCCAGGGGCTGGTCGGGCGCGGACGGGTGGGCCTGACGGCCCACGATGCCGCCGAGCCGGACCGAGCCGGTCTCGCGGGGGTCGAAGGGGTCGGCCACGTCGTACTGTTTGAGCTCGCCGGTGCCCCAGCAGGACACATACAGCCAGCGGTCGTCCACCGACAGGTCGATGTCGGACACCAGCGGCGGCACCGCCCCGAACGACTTGAGGGCCGGCGGCAGCAGGTCGGGGT
>DASUPQ010000909.1 GCA_036280995.1 Actinomycetota bacterium
GGCCGGGCACCACGGAGCCCGATGCCGGCCTGACCAAGGCACTGTTGGCCGGAGCGCACGCGGCCGGCGTAATCGTGTTGTCCTGCGGCACATTTGGCAACGTCTTGCGCTTCCTGCCGCCGTTGACCATCAGCGACGACCTGCTCACCGAGGGCCTCGACGTGCTCGCCCTGGTCCTCGCCGACCTCTAGGAGGCCGCTGAACAAGGCGGTTCGGGGATCCGGCCTTCGCACGGGCCGAGAGCGAAATTCGCGTGCGGGCGCATGCGAAGGCGGATCATGGCGGAGGAAGAGCTGCCCGGACCGTGTCGGACCGCGTGGGCGGCTGGTGAAGTCCGGCCTGGACCCGGTGACGGCATCGATCGGAGCCGCCTTTTCAGGCGGTCTGCGGCGCCAGGGCCCAGACTCCTGCCGTGCGGGTGAGGCCACGGCCGACAAGGTTGCGTAGATTGAGCCCGGCGGTGCGGCGGGTGAGCCAGGCGTGGTTCCTGTCGGTGCCGCGATAGCGCAGTTTGAGGCGACGGCCGCCGCGGCTGGCGATCTGGGAGACGACCCGTTCCACGTTGGGGCGAAACGCCCGGTACTGCTGCCGCAGTTCGGGTTTGGCAGCCCAGTCGGCGCGGGCACGGCGGAGCAGGTTGTCACGCTCGTGCAGGTTGATGGTGCGGCCGGTCTTGGAAGTGGTGCAGCGCGCGGCGAGCGGGCAGTCGCGGCACAGTGCGCCGAAGACCACGTTACGGGTCTTGGTGATCGGGCGGGTGTTGCCGGCCGGGCAGGTCACGGTGGCGGCGGGCTCGTCGACGGTGAAGTCGTCCACGGTGAATCCACCCGCGACCGCAGCAGGGATCGGCCTGGGCTTGATCACCGCGTCGTGTCCGGCATCATGGATCGCGCCACGCAGATCCCCTGTGCCGTAAGCGCAATCGCCGTACCACTCCGGCGTGCGGGCCTCACCGTCGCCGGTGCCGCCGCCGGCGGCGACGAACTTCTCCGCCACCGCCGAATCGGAGTTCTCCGTGCCGGCGGCCTTGGTGAGCGCCTCGTCGGTGATGATCGCGGTCTCCGGCTCGGCCACCACGTGCGCCCGAAACCCGTCGCGGCGGGCCTCCGGCGACTTACGGGTGTGCCGGGCGTCGGGGTCCACCGTCGAGATCACCCGGTCGGGGGCCACCTTGCGGGCGATGCGCCAGCGCCCGTCGGTGCCGTCGGATCCCTCGGCCGGTTCGACATCCTGCCCGGCGACCAACGCCAGCAACCCCACCGCCGCGGCCACCGGCTCCTCGGCCTCGTCCGGGTCCACGGCGAGCGCCTCCAGCAGTGCGTTCGCATCGTTGACCAACGCCGAGACCAGCGCGTCCTTCGCGCCGGGCTCGTCCCAGTCGATCGACGGCTTACCGGAGCGGCTGTAGTCGTGACCCGTGCACACCGCCACGATCTGCTCGGCGGCACCGGGCACGGTCCGCCCGACCCGCCGGATCGCCGAAATGAGCTGGGTGATGGTGTCCTGGGTGGCGACCGCGTCGGCCAGGATGGTGGAATCCACCGCGCGTTTGCGGCGGTCACGCAAGATCCCGGTCTCGGCGACGACCTTGCGCACCGCCTCGTTGATCCGGTGCGGCCGCTGCGACTTGGCCAGCCGTCTACGCCAGTACACCAGAGTGGTCGGGTCGAATCCGTTGTGGTCCAAAGCCATTCCGGTCGCGACCTTCCACCGCAGATCGCACCGGGCCGCCTCGGCTGCCTCCCGGTCGGACAGATCATGCAACGTCTGCAGCACCAGGATCGAGGCCATCACCGAGCCCGGGATCGACGGCCGTCCCCACCCCGAGGGGAACAGGTCCTCGAACTCCTTGTCACAGAACAAGTCCTGGCGGTGCGCAGCCAGGAACGCGAACATGCTGCCGTCAGGCACCAGATGGCCGACCAGAGCCTCCGCGTCCAACAGTTCCCGATCCGCCCGCTCCACACCCTGCATGAACCTATTTTCCCAGCTCAGGCCAATATCCCTGGGCGGCACGCCGATTATTCAGCGGCCTCCTAGCCGTGGTGGGCTGCGCGTGTGGCGGAGTTGGCGCACCAGCGATCAAGCAATGCAATCGCGATACCGCTGACTTTGCTTGAGCTGCAATGTAATCGCTACGCACGTTGCCACCAATAATGTCATT
>DASUPQ010000910.1 GCA_036280995.1 Actinomycetota bacterium
GTGCTGGAGAAGGCGGGGCTGATCGCGCGGGGGCGGGAGGCGCAGTGGCGGCCGTGCCGGCTGGAGGCCGACCCGCTCAAGGAGGTGGCCGACTGGGTGGAGGGATACCGCCGCTTCTGGGAACGGAGCGAGGAGCGCTACCGGCGCCTCGACGACTACCTGCGCCAGGCCCAGGCGGCGCAGCCGACAGAGAGGACGGAGCGGAAGGAGGAGCCGGACGACCAGCAGGCACCATGACCGACGGCACCAGGAACGACCGCACCACCGATGAGAGGAGCGCCACATGAGCGACCTGAAGGTCGTCGCCGACCCCGGCACCCACGACATCGTCATCACCCGCAGCTTCGACGCCCCCCGCGAGCTGGTGTTCGCGGCCTACACCGACCCGGACGCGGTCCGGCAGTGGTGGGGCCAGGCGGCCAGCGACACCGTGGTCGACGAGCTGGAGGCCCGGGCCGGCGGCCGCTGGCGCTTTATCGAGCGCGACGGCGAGGGCAACGAGTGGGGCTTCCACGGCGTCTACCACGAGACCGTCGCCCCCGAGCGGATCGTCAACACCTTCGAGTTCGAGGGCATGCCCGGCCATGTGCTGCTGGAGACCACCACCTTCGAGGAGCGGGACGGCCGCACCCTCATGACCAGCCTGTCGGTGTTCCAGTCGGTCGCCGACCGCGACGGGATGCTCCAGTCCGGGATGGAGAGCGGGGCCGCCGAGTCCTACGACCGCCTCGACCAGTACCTGGCCAAGGCCCGATGACGGAGGCGACCGGCGGGCGCGCCGGGCCGGAGGGTCCGCCGCCGGCGGTGCTGGAGCGGTTCGCGGCCGGGAGGGTGGCCAGGCTGGCCACCCTCTCGGCCGCCGGACCCCGGCTGGTGCCGGTGACCTTCGCCTGGCACGAGGGGACGGCGGTGTGGGCGGTCGACCGGGTCAAGCCCAAGCGGGCCGGCCCGCTGCGGCGCGAGCGCGACCTGGCCGCCGACCCGAGGGTGGCGATGCTGGTCGACCACTACGCCGAGGACTGGGCGGCGCTGTGGTGGGTCGAGCTCCAGGGCACGGCCGCGTTCCTGGAGGGCCGGGCGGCCGAGGCCGCCCTCGACGCCCTGGCCGCCCGCTATCCCCCCTACCGGGACGCCCGGCCGCCCGGCCCGGTGGTGGCCGTGCGCCCGCGCCGGTGGGCGTGGTGGTCGGCCGCCTGATCCGGTCGAAATGTACGAACCCGTCCCGGAGATCGGGTTTATCTCCGTGTGGGGAGGGACATGCTAGGGTTGGCAGGCACTGACAGGTCCCGCCCTGTCCCCGCGGGCCGACCGCACCTCGTGGAGGTCGCCATGTCGTCCGCGGTTGTCGACTTTGGCGTCGACCCGATCGATCCTCCGGACCCCGCAGCGTCGCCCGAGACGCTCGAGGTCCGCCCGGAGGACGAGGTCGCCGTCCAGCGCGTCGAGCAATGGTTCCGCGACTACGCCCAGAGCCGTGACCCGGCCCTGCGCGAGCGCATCATCCTCTCCTACCTCGGCCTGGCCGACCGGCTGGCCGAGCGCTACCGGAGCAACCGGGCCGTCCCCCTGGAGGACCTGCGCCAGGTGGCCCGGCTCGGGCTGGTCAAGGCGGTCGACCGCTACCAGCCGGAGCGCGCCAACCCGTTCATCCCCTACGCCGTGGCCACCGTGGTCGGCGAGCTCAAGCGGCACCTGCGTGACGCCAGCTGGCGGCTGCGGGTGCCCCGCGGGACCAAGGACCTGGCCCTGCGGCTCTGCCGGGCCATCGACGAGCTGCCCCAGCAGCTCGGCCACTCCCCCACCGTGCCCGAGCTGGCCGAGCACCTCGGGGCCAGCATGGAGGAGGTCCTGGAGGCGATCGAGGTCGCCCAGACCCGCTCGGCGCCGTCGCTCGACCAGCCGGCCGGGGAGGACGGCGACGCGGTGCTGGGCGACTTCGTGGTCGACCGCCGCCACCGCGAGGAGCTGGAGGACCTGCTGGTCCTGCCCGAGCTGATCGGGCGGCTGCCGGAGCGCGAGCGCCAGATCGTCCTGCTGCGCTACGTCGACGAGCTGACCCAGGACGAGATCGCCGCCCGCATGCAGATCTCCCAGATGCACGTCTCGCGCCTGCTGCGCCGGGCCATCGAGCGCATGCGCAGCCAGCTCGTCGACCTCTGACGGCCGCCCCGGCCCGGGCCCGACCCCGGCGGGTTTGGAAGGCTTCCGGCTGGCAACGCCTCATCCCGGGAGGGCCGAGACCCCGCCCTCCTAGCCTCAAGGGTGCCGGTGTCAGGGCACCCTTGAGGCGCTACTCCTCGCCCGCCTGGGCCAGGTCGCCGTGGCGGCGGGTCCAGCGCACCCAGCGGCGCTGGGTGGGGGCGGCGTCGGGGTGGATGAAATGGGAGACCACCGGCGGGTCCTCGCCGACGTGGAACAACCGGACCCGGTCGCGGACGGCCAGGTCCTCGGCGGTGAACCGCTCGTGCTGGCGCAGGTGCTCGGCCCAGGAGCGGACCACGTAGGTCTCGACGAAGCAGCCCGGGTCGGCCACGTCCTCGAACACACCCCAACGGTAGGCGCCGTCGCGCCGGCGGACCCGGCGCATGGCCCGCATCGCGGTCGCGAACTCCTCGGCCCGGCCCGGGTCGATCCGGTAGCGGATCAGCACCAGCACGGGACCGTCCTCGGGGTCGGGGTCGACCACCGTCACCGGCTCCGGGCGGACCGACGGGGTCAGGTCGAGGGCGCCGATCCCCTGGAGGCGCCAGTGCAGCGCGGCCACCATCCCCAGGCCGAAGCTGGCCGCGGCCGCCAGCAGGGCCGTCCGCTCGCCCAGGCGACCCGCGGCCACCCCCCAGAGGGCGCTGCCGGCGGCCAGGCCGCCCTGGAACACCAGCAGGTACACGGCCAGGGCCCGGGCCCGGACCCACCGGGGCACGGCCGTCTGGGTGGCCACGTTGAACGAGGTCAGGATGGCCAGCCAGGCCAGCCCGGCGGCGACCATGGCCACGAACACCAGAGCCGGCGAGTCCAGCAGGGCAAGGGCCGCCGTCGCCAGGGCGAACAGGACGGTGCCGGCCACCACCCGCCGGTCGATGGGCACGGCCTGGCGCAGCTTCGGCAGGGCCACCGCCCCGGCCACCGACCCGATCCCGAGCGCGCCCAGCAGCAGCCCGAACCCGGTCGCGTCCAGCCCCAGGCGGCCCCTGGCCACCACCGGCAGCAGCGCCCACAGGGCGCTGGCGGGCAGGATGAACAGGGCCGTGCGGACCAGCACGGCCCGCAGCGGCGGGGCGAAGCGCACGTAGCGGACCCCGGCCCCGATCGCCCCCAGGACCTGCTCGCCCGCGCCCAGGTCGTCCTGGGGGCGGCGCCGCCAGCGCCACAGGACGGCCAGCACGCCGAGGTAGGACGCGGCGTTGAGCCCGAACACGGCGGCCGGCCCGGCCGCCGCCACCACCAGGCCGCCGATCGCCGGGCCGACCGCCCGGCCGATGTTGAACCCGGCCGAGTTGAGGGCCACCGCCGCCGACAGCTCCCGCCCGCCGACCAGCTCGGGGATGGTCGCCTGCCAGGCGGGGGCGTTGGCCGCGTTGCCCAGCCCGAGCATGAAGGTCAGGCCGAGGACGACCGCCGGGCTGGCCACCCCGAGCACGGTGGCCAGGCACAGCGCCGCCGCCGAGACCAGCATCCAGGACTGGGTGGCGAGCAGCATCCGCCGCCGGTCGAACACGTCCGCGGCCGCCCCGGCTGGCAGGGCCAGCAGCACGATGGGCAGGCTGATGGACGTCTGGACGAGGGCGACCAGGGCGGCCGAGCCGGAGACGGTGCCGACCTGCCAGACCGCCCCGACGCTCTGCATCCAGAAGCCGACGTTGGAGACCAGGGCGGCGATCCAGAGGGCCCGGAACACCGGCCGGGCCAGCGGAGCCAGCGCGGACGGCGGGGCGGGCCGGTCGGGGGCGGGGTCGGCGGCCACGGCGGCGCTCAGTGTAGCTTCGTCCCATGGCCTCCCCCATCGAGGACTACGCGCTGATCGGCGACACCCACACGGCCGGGCTGGTGAGCCGGGAGGGGTCGATCGACTGGCTGTGCCTGCCCCGGTTCGACTCGCCGGCCTGCTTCGCGGCCCTGCTCGGCGAGCGGTCCAACGGCCGCTGGCTGCTCGCCCCGGCCGGCCCCGTCCGGGAGGTCCGCCGCCGCTACGAGGGCGACACCCTGGTGCTGGAGACCGAGCACCACACCGACGACGGGGTCGTGCGGGTGGTCGACTTCATGCCCCCGCGCCAGTGGGACCCGGACGTGGCCAGGGTCGTCGAGGGGGTCAGGGGCCGGGTGCCGATGCGGATGGAGCTGACCATCCGGTTCGACTACGGCTCCATCGTGCCCTGGGTGCGGAACGTCGACGGGGCGCTGCACGCCGTCGCCGGGCCCGACTCGGTCTGGCTGCGCACCCCGGTGCCGGTGCGGGGCGAGAACTGGACCACCCTGGCCGACTTCACCGTGGCCGAGGGCGAACGGGTCCCGTTCATGCTCACCTGGCACGCCTCGCACCGGCCGGCCCCGCGCCACATCGACCCGATCCGGGCCCTTGGCGACACCGAGGCCTGGTGGGGCGAGTGGGCGAGCCACGTCGACTACCACGGCGGCTGGCAGGACGCGGTGCTCCGGTCCCTGCTCACCCTGAAGGCGCTGACCTACGCCCCCACCGGCGGGATCGTGGCCGCCCCGACCACGTCGCTGCCCGAGCAGCTCGGCGGCGTCCGCAACTGGGACTACCGCTACTGCTGGCTGCGCGACGCCACCTTCACCCTGTCGGCGCTGATGCTGGCCGGGCTGGCCGAGGAGGCCAAGGCGTGGCGGGAGTGGCTGCTGCGGGCCGTGGCCGGCCAGCCGCGGCAGATGCAGATCCTCTACGGCGTGGCCGGCGAGCGGCGGATCACCGAGCAGGAGCTGGACTGGCTGGCCGGCTACGAGGGGTCACGGCCGGTGCGCACCGGCAACGCGGCCGTGACCCAGTTCCAGCTCGACGTCTACGGCGAGGTCATGGACACCCTGCACCTGGGCCAGCACGTGGGCCTGGAGAGCGACGAGGCGGCCTGGGACCTGCAGCGGGCCCTGCTGGAGTTCCTCGAGACCAAGTGGCGCGAGCCGGACGAGGGCATCTGGGAGATCCGCGGCCCCCGGCGGCACTTCACCCACTCCAAGGTGATGGCCTGGGTGGGGCTCGACCGGGCCATCAAGGCGGTCGAGCTGCTGCGCCACGACGGCCCCGTCGACCGCTGGCGGGCCGTCCGCCGCGAGCTCCACGACGAGGTCTGCCGCGAGGGCTACGACACCGAGCGGGACAGCTTCGTGCAGTACTACGGGGCCGACCACCTGGACGCCAGCCTGCTCCTGATCCCGCTGGTCGGGTTCCTGCCCGCCGGCGACCCGCGGGTCAAGGGCACGGTGGCCGCCATCCAGCGCGAGCTGACGGTGGACGGGCTGGTCCACCGCTACCCGCCCGAGGGCTCCCAGGCGGTGGACGGGCTGCCGCCCGGCGAGGGGACGTTCCTGGCCTGCACGTTCTGGCTGGCCGACAACCTCGCCCTGATGGGCCGGCGCGAGGAGGCCCTGGCCATCTTCGAGCGGCTGCTCACCCTCCGCAACGACGTCGGGCTGCTGGCCGAGGAGTTCGACCCCTCCACCGGGCGTCAGCTCGGCAACTTCCCCCAGGCGTTCTCGCACGTCGCCCTCGTGAACACGGCCAACTACCTGTCCGAGGGACCGATGCCCGCCTGGGCCCGTCACACCCCCTGACCGGCTAGCGGACGCGCAGGTCCGAGGTCGGGGTGACCAGGCAGATCGGGTTCACCCAGTCGCCCTGCGCCACCAGCACGCGGCCCGAGGTCAGGGTGTTGTCGTCCCAGCGGATCGTGTAGAAGGCCACCGAGAACCACAGGCATGGCCGGTCCGGGTTGGTCAGGTCGCCCGCCTCCGGGGTCTGGACGTAGGCGATGCCGTTGACGTCGCCGGTGTTCACCGTGGAGGAGCTGGCGTGAAAGACCGGTTGGTCGCCGTCGTTGTCGTACAGCTCGACCCGGATGGCGATCCGCTTGGCGAAGCCGGCGCCGGCCCGGCGGATCTTGACCGCCTGGACGGCCGCCTGGATGTCGACCGCCTCGAAGTTGGTCCAGTCCGGCTCGACCCAGGTCTGGATCAGGACCTGGCCCTGGTCCGGGTTGCCGAAGTGGTTGACGACGGTCTGCTCCATGTTCTCCCTGGTCTCGCCGTTCTGGATGATCGCCGCGCGGGCGGTCTGCCCGGCCAGCAGCTGCCGGCGGGCCTTGGCCTCCTCCCGCGGACCGGCAACGGCCGGCGCGGCCAGGGCCAGCACCGTCGCGGTCACCAGGACCGCGAGCATCCGAGTGCGCATCTGTTCCCTCCCCCTCGACTGGGGCTGCACAAGGGCGACCGGACCGGTGGTGCCTTGCGAGAATGGGAACAGCCGCCCATGCGATGAAGGTCCGTTTGTACTGTATGCAGCAAGTCGTCGTCGAGGGACGTTCCGGTGGTTCTGGGGGTTCGCAACGAGTGAGCGAGGTGATCCGCGTCACACCGGAGGTGGCGATCCCGGTGGCCGAGCTCGAGTTCCGGGCCAGCCGGGCCTCCGGCCCCGGCGGGCAGGGGGTGAACACCACCGACTCGCGGGTCGAGCTCCGCTTCGACCTGGCCGGCTCGCCGTCGCTGCCGCCGGAGGCCAAGGAGCGGGCCCTGCGCCGGCTGGGCCCGCGGCTCGACTCGGGCGGCGTCCTCCGGGTGGTCGCCCAGGCCCAGCGCAGCCAGCTCGCCAACCGCCGGGCCGCCATCGAGCGGTTCGCCGAGCTGCTGGCCGCGGCCCTGTACACCCCCAGGCCCCGCCGCCCCACCCGCCCGACCCGGGCCGCGGCCGCCCGCCGGGTCGAGACCAAGCGCCGCCGCTCGGCCACCAAGCGCCTCCGGGAACGGCCGCGGCGGCCCGACGACGACTAGCGTCCGTCGGCCAGCTCGACCCTGACGGTGAGGGTGTCGGCGGGGTCGAGCAGGGCCAGGTCGGCGACGGCCCCGGCGCGGCGGAGGTCGCCGGCGACCTCGGCCAGGGCGGCCAGGCGGTCGGGGCGGTCGGCGACCTCGACCCGGCCGACCGGGGCGCGCAGCGACCGCCGGGCGGCGGTCTTGGCCCGGCGGACCTCGGCCAGGACGGCGGTGGCGGCCTCCAGGGCCAGGGGGTCCGGGCCCTCGACGCCGGTGGCGGCCCGCAGCGGGCCGCCCTCGGGCCAGAGGCTGCGGTGCACCGAGCCGTCGTGCCACCACGACCAGACCTCCTCGGTGACAAACGGCAGGAACGGGGCGAACAGGCGCAGCAGCACTGACAGCGCCGCGACCAGGGCGCTGTTGGCCGACGCC